>JABHYP010000465.1 GCA_018656855.1 Candidatus Latescibacterota bacterium
GATGACGGGCAGGCCGTCGCTCGCTCGTAATGGTATGCCAAGGTCAATCAATGATTTCATATTGTTTCAACCGTTCGAGAATTTCATGCCTATCAATTTCAAGCTGCTTAGTCTGTCTTTCAGCTCTATCTTTGTCAGGCAGATATTTTACAACTAAATATATACACCAAAAAGGTACTAAAACAAAGAATGTGCATACAAATATAATGGCCCACAAACAACCGCCACCTGGAAACAACTTTGGGTACTTGGGAATAGGAATCTCAAAAAATTCCTTTTCAAGCTTTTTGATGTGTTCCAGATGTGGTGTTTTAACATCACGTGAAAAAGCCAACTTGACATAATGATCTGTTTGGGTGACGCTATAAAGATTATCTCCTCGTGTTTCAAGGTGATTATCAATTGATCGAATTTCCTGACTGCTGAGCAAATTCCAATAAAACTGATGCATGAAGTCTATCTGTTGCTGTTCATCTTCGGGACGAACCTGAATAATTTTACTTTCAGTTCTTACAACCATTTCCATCCACCTCTATAATTCCATACCCCAAATATTGTTGCAAAAAACGCAATTATCTCGGTAAATATGGCTATTGGTATGCCCAATATAGCTAAAATACCGGTTAAACTGATTAATAAGCCCAAAAAGGCGACAATCATAACGATTACACCAAAAACAGTTTTATCAATATAAATGAGACCCAATCCAGGAATAATAGACAGAATACAAGCCAATAACATACTTTTCTTTTTCACGATTTGTCTCCTTGCTTTTTGAGTTTGTCAAAATCGAGAATGGTTTTGTCCGCAGTGGTTCGTTCAATGTCGGCCTGGCTTTCGTGTTTTTTCGCCTCGGCCTCAGATTGCCGTGTTTCCGCATCTGCCCTCCGCGATGCATATTCTCGCAAATCATCCATAAGTTGCATTTCATTAGTGATCGTCTGACTTGGATTGAAAATCGAATTGATTACAAAAGTCCGCAAATAATCCGGCAATTCATTAATATCGATTTTATCAACGACTTTCCGCATCAATCCCATTCGAATGTCTTCTTTTTCCCGCTGAGCTTTGAGGTTATCCTCCTGGGCTTTGAGTATATCAATTTCAGCCTTACGCCGTTCGTTGTCCAACTCCATAGCCTCAATGTTTTTCTTTCGGGAAGCTATTTCATCATCCAATATCTGCATTTCATTGATATGCTTTGCCTCGGCAATTTCGGATAATCGGTGACCTTCGGCGTCAACGAAATTCTCGTGTTCCCTGTACCGCTGAATAATTCTCTCCATTCGCTCCTGCGTGAGATAGACTTCGGCATTAAGGTTCAAGAGAGCGGAATTCATATCCCGTAAATCCTGTATCTGGGCGATAAGAGCCCGCAGGCGTTCCTCGTCCAGAAACATCTTCTCGTTCTGTCGTTTCCTAAGCCATATCCAGCCCGGTCTGTCTGAATTAAGGTTTTCCTGCAACTGCCTTCCCAACTGCACAAGGTTCATGTTGGCAATATCGAAGGTCGGTAAATCAGGCAAATTTTCACTTTGTTTATCAAGATCATCTGTCATAGTTCGCTCCTGAATTCAAAACCGGGTCCCCAGCTTTTTTTTATTGAGCCAATTATTATTACTCTGAATTTGAATTTCTCTAATGGTGGGCAGGGAAATTTCAAATATCCACTGAAAGCTTTCCAGTAGTTGTAGACCTGAATATCTTTTGACAATCGCTTGTACCCGTCATATTTTGTCTGCAGATAATAATCCCAGTTCGGTTTCTCAGCCTCTATTTCCAAAAAGTTAAGTTGATATCGATGATCTTCTTTCAATACCAGTAAAGCGTCAGGAATGATAAAGGGCTTCTCTTTCGGGAATTGCGGGTAAAGCAGGGCGTAGTAATTCGTTAATTTGAGAGCTTGTACAAAAATATCAGTGTTATATATCTCTGCACCGTCCCCTTTCGGCAAGTTAGGTAAAAGATTAAGGTTGTGGCCGAGTGTTTTTAAAATCTGATAAGTTTTTTTAGTAATTGAAAATATTCGAGGGTCAATTCTACTTTTTCGTAAATATCCCAAAGTGCAAAGTGCTTGAAGTTTTTTCTTCGTGGCGACTTTTTCAACACCAGAAAATCCAATAGACTTGATATGCTCTTGAGTAGCGTATTTTAGTAAAGCCACATAATATAGGAGTTGATAGATATTTTCAAAACTTCCACCACTTGTAAGAGGACGAATTTCATCTTTTCTACGCTCAAGATCAAAACTTACAACCGCCATATTTTATATCCTCTTGATTATCAGTGGATTAAAACCAACTTGTAAACTTTTTGCCTGATTTTATACAAGCTGGAAGCCATTTCTTGCAGGTTGTTACCAAAATATACAGTAAATAGGGCTTTTAAAAAAGGTTTAAAAACCAAAGTTTACAGGTTGTAAATTTTTAGCCATTGTATCACAATAAGATACAGAGCCTGTAAACTTTATAGCAAAATAATTAAGGATTTTTATACAAGTTATTGTTTAATAGTTATTAACTAATATTATTCTGGCGCAAAAGAATTATATAAGCGTTATATTAATAATGAGATACATTGCCACATGAAAACTGTTATTTTCTTCTAATAAACTTACCAACCTGTAAGGAATTGAAACTTAATTTACCGGATTTGAGGCCAAAGCTTACAGGTATTGAAAATTATATTTATGCCGTACAAGGAGATAGGTCATTCTTTACAGGCTCATATAATAGGCTTGTGTGCCTTCTATTTATTATGTAACAAACCATATAACCTAAAACTACATAATTGTTATCATATAATCCAATAGAATAATGCAAGGGGTGGCTCAGGGACTTAATAAAAAACACTACTACACCCCGTTGTTGTACTTTTAATTATTTTATATTGTTTTCGGAACGATTTCAGCCTGTAAACACAGGCCTTTTTAATCCCAAATATAACCTTTTGAATGCGTAAGCTACCCACTTTGCATGTCAACTATAACCAAATGAATGTGAACCATAACCTTTTGCTTGTCCACTATAACCAAATGAGTGCCAACTATAAACATCTTGACAACGTAGTTATACTCCTGTAAAATAGAGATATACTAACATCAACTCTATGACCAATACATTACCACCAAACAACGCAACACACATCGTCGTTAAGTCTAATTACCTCATCGAGGCCTCCTACCGTTTAAGCCTCCAGGAACAGCGTCTCATCCTCCTCATGGTCTCGAGAATCAAACCGGAAGACAAAGGCTTCCACATCTACCGAATAGCCGTCAAGGACTTCAACCGCATCGTCGGAATCAAGAACGAAGCCAGCTATCAGCGAACCAAAGAACTGACCAAGAAACTCCTCGAACGCTCTCTACAAATTACCAAAGATAATTCTATCCTACAGATAACCTGGTTATCCTCAGCAGAGTACTTCGAAGGAAAGGGCTATGTCGAGCTCAGCTTCGATCCAAAACTCAAGCCCTATCTTCTCCAACTCAAGGAATTTTTCACCAAATACCGTCTCCAGAACGTAATTCGCCTGAAAAGTTCCTACTCCATCAAGCTTTACGAACTCCTCAAGCAGTACGAAAACATAGGACGCCGTGAATTCACCCTTGAACAGCTCCGCCATACACTCGGGTTGAAAGACAGAGAATATCCGCTTTACGCCAACTTCAAACAGAAAATCCTGTCCCGCGTTCTTAATGAACTAAACGAATTTACCGACCTATCGTTTTCCATGAGGGAACGAAAAGATGTCCGTAAAGTTGTCGGGATCGTCTTTGTCATATCAAAAAAGCGACAACAACAAGCCGTTGTGGAAACCGACTGTCTTGACAATAAGGAAACACTCTCAGAAAAGCTCCACGAGTACTACTGCCTGTCACCGGCACAGGCACGGGATATTATAGAACGATACGATGAGGAACGTATCCGGGCCAATCTGACCTATGTTGAAGAAAAGCAGAAACAAGGGATAATCAAAAATATCGGCGCCTACACACTGAAGGCCATTGAAGAGGACTACCGCATCCAGAAAAGCCGTTTTGAGTTAGACAAGGAACAGAACCGCCAAGCCAGCGTTGAGAGAGAAGACAAAAAACGCCTCTCTCAAGAGCGTGAGCGTGATTATGGTATATTCAGGCGGAACATGCTCGAAACCTTCAGGAAGGGCCTTTCTGAGACAAAATTCAAGAGGATAGAAACCGAGGTGAGACAAGAAGTTGCCGAAAAGCATGGTGATGACAATCCCATGCAGGAAAAACTCGTCGAAATCGCCCTCAATCACAAGCTGGCAAAATTGGCAGCCATTCCGTCTTTCGAAGTATGGAGCAAGTCCGGTAAAAATGTCGGCGCGCCGACAGCGTAAATTCGAAAAAACACTGATACAAAAAATCCCGCCATCGTAGCGGGATTTTAGTTTATGGCCGGTGTGCGGAAATCAAAGTGAAACATTGTCTAATACCTTCCGTAAATATCTAAGTTCCTGTGCTAGTATCTCCCGTTCTTCATCCGATATGGTTGCAGTATCAAGTTTGGACAGAGTGAGGTACAGGTTCTGTGTTTTATCTATTGCGATTCCGGCGGGCGTCCTCCGTTTCATGTCACCGTCCTTGCGGGATATTTTTCGGACACTCTCGCTGGTCAGATTGTCCGTTTTCACTTTCTCAAACAGAGCCGTCATTTCCTCAGGCGTTTTCTGTTTGGAAACCTCAATAAGCACCCGACGAGAAATGTCGGCGCGCCGACACTCGTCTTTGACAGAGTCCGGCAAACGGTTCAATGAAAGTATTTCCGTCACCGTGGAGCGGGCTTTACCGATAACATGGGCAAGCTGTTCCTGTGAGTAGGAAAACTCCTTAATCATCTTGTTAAGCGCCTCGGCTTCTTCAACTGGTTTTAGATTTTCGCGCTGTAAGTTCTCGATAAGCGAAATCTCAATCGGATTGCCTTCCGTGAGTATGGCTGGAATAC
>JABHYP010000466.1 GCA_018656855.1 Candidatus Latescibacterota bacterium
TATCATTGGCGCTGTTGTACTGTATAAATGCAATCAGGGAATGCTTGACATTCAAAAATGCCAAGGCTTTTAACCGTCCTATATGTCCTGTAAACTCCTGGTTGCGGTCAGGGAATTCTACTCTGTTTAACTGATACATACCTTCTAACTGCAGATGAGCGGAAATATTAGCTCTAGGATTTAAGGTCATCGTGATACGCCGACCATCATAAAAAGAACCAGCCTTAAATGTTGTTCTAATTCTATAGGGATTACCTCTAAATGGGTAGTATTCACCTTCAATACCATAGAACGTATATTTTCCTGCCGGAACATCAGCATCATCTGAAAATGAAAATAATTCTGTAACATTTTCCTGATATTGTTTAATCATAATTTCACTATATGAATTTGCCTTTGTTTCTAATTGCCACCCGGGACCTATCGCAGAAGATTCAATTGCACCATCATCATTACGTATGAATGTAATCCCTTCAATGAAAGCCTGATGGTTTAGCAATTTAGACTCTTCACCCGGCCACCATCCGTATTGCACCCTGTCACCTAAACGGGTAAAATCATCGCGACGTTCATATCCAATACCCGGATTAAAATCATCACCGGATCTTGAGTAACTGAGATTGTAACCAAGCCCTTTATCACTTCGCCGGTTCCAGTTTACATATATCTTGGAAGGCTCTAATGAAACAGGTTGGTTTTTCTCATCATCTTCAAAGCTCTGCGCCCATTTTAATGTCAGGTAGTCATCTCCATCTTCAGATAAGCGAAAGATACCATCAATTCCATACACAGTATTCCAGCTATCACTACCTCCTATTCTGGAAGTAACCATGCCGCCAACATAAGAATACGGATTCATGACCTGCCTGCGCAGCCGCAATACATTAAAATTTTCTGACGTAAGCTCCTTAAACCGCTCTGTCTGCATGTTGAGAAATCCTATATCCCATGGACCAGCTCTTCCAACTAACCTGGCGCCACCATAGATTCTTACCTGTTCTCCTTCATGAAGTCCGATGCGCCTGCTGTAAAAAAGACGATTATCATCTTCAAACCTGAAATCAAAATTGCCTGAGCGTTCCTGGAAAAAAAGTCTTTTTTCAGGAAAAAACAATGAATAACGTGTAAGATTAATCTGCTGGTTATCTGCCTCCACCTGTGCAAAATCAGTATTCAAGGTAACATCTAAAGTCAGGTTATTTGTTAGCCCATACTTGACATCCAATCCAGCTTCATGAGCAAGCTCATCATCCCTTTTATATGCTGTTTTAGCATCATTGAGTTCATTTGATTGTCCCGAACCACCAAGTAAATAAGGAGTTATGTAGAGAGGATTATGACTTTTGATGCCCTCAAAAAGAACCTCTTGCGTTTGTGATGGCATGTATTGTCCAAAAGAACCAAACTTTTGTGGAATTAATGGGAAAGTGTCTGATTCATTTTTACTTGAAATCCATCGAAAAGCTGCAAGTCCCATCACAACCTGTCCATCCTTCTCTTCAAACCTGAGGCTTGAGAAAGGTATGCGCATCTCTGTAAACCATCCATCATCATTACATACAGTTGCCACATCCCAGAAGGTATTCCAACTTGTGTTTATGTTCTTATATGGTGCGCCTGCAGCATCATTTAATATATTGGCATCTGTTCGTGTTCCTGCTGGTGTAATCAAAAATACTACACCATTTTCATTATCATTGAATGTGTCGAGGGTGATGCCCATGAAATCTGAAGACCAGTGCCAAAAATCACGTTTAAAAGATGCAGCCTGTATTTCAGAAAGTTCACTATAATGAAACCTTCCTGCTGCATAAATATAATCATCATCATAACCCAATAAAAATTCTGTACGCTCTGATGGTTCATTATCATAGATTGGTGTCCTCATACGCAATGGCAGTGATTCAATACCCTCCCATGCAGGTTCGTCGCTCATGCCGTCGAGTGTAACAGGACCGCTAACGCGGGAAACGACGTACGGGTCAGTCTGGTCAGCCTTTTTCTCCTGTGCCAGAACAGAACCGCAGAAAATAGTGACAAACACGAGCAAGATAATGGTTGTGTTTTTCATGACAGCGGCCTCCCTGTGATATTTCCGGTTATCCCGTTAACTCAGAAAATACTATGTTTTTTTTTATAACGCATCCCCTGACCCCTTCTCTAACATTAGAGAAGGGGAATTGTGGGGTGAGTTAAAGAATTTGACGCTTTTATTTACTCCTGAACAGTGACCACATATCCCTCTCTTATGGGCTTGGCTGAGAATATATCTTTGAACTTATCCACCTGCGCTTTGTAGTAGCCGCTCTGCTCATTTGCTATGGCATCTTCTTCACTGTCCCAAATCGCAATAGAATATCCCTTGCCGGTTGTGTAATCGCTCAGGAGAAAAACGCCTCTATATCCTTTCTGCGCTTTGGCATCAGGTACTACGCTTTCTTTATATAGTTTACGGGCTTCATCAATTTTTTCCGGCTTCATCTGCGTGACAGTTACACGAGCGAATGTGGTTTCCGTAAGTGGAGGAGAAACTTTATGTCCAAGTTGCTGAATAAAGCCAAGAATGTTACCGTGGTTCCATTCTTCAACAACTTTGCCATTTACACGATGACTTACCGTGCAACCTGTCATTGACACTCGTTTTCCTGTTGGTGGATATGGATAGGTGTCTGACCTTCCTGTATGTGTACCCTGCATAGTCCACCGTATGACACTTTTATTATTTAAAATAATTAATTCGTCTATTGTAAGGTGAAGGTCAGGATATGTGCTACGGTAATCTGCTATCCGTTTCTTATAGGCTTCGATTCCTACTACATCGGGAAAAGGGGGAATATGATAGACATAATCAGCAGAGTAATGTTCATCCAATACATCAGTGATGCCCTTATTCCAAGCCTCATCAGTAACAAGGCGAGCGATTTCTTTCTGTTTTTCTGTCTCCGCTTGCTGCTGCCCACATCCCATTACTAAAACAGCAACGGCGATGACGGAGATTGCCAGGCTGAGAATTTGTTTGTTGCTTAACATTGTGAACCTCCTTGTACGATAATTATTTGAATGTCATTTTTATTGCTATACTTCTGTGCCGGGAACCCGGTATTAATTCATCAAACCACCGGATCCCCAGCGATAACAATATCCAGTCTGTCACAGGCATCATAAGAAAGTTCTGTGCCTCCTTATCCTAAAGTTTTACATTTCAGGAACATTCTTTATAACAAGCTGACTCCACGAAATCCCTGAAATCTTGCTTGTAAATTTCCATTGCCCTTTGATTTTTGAAAGAAACCAGACAGATCGATGCTCCTCCATTATATCATCATTAGTAGTCGGATCCCTCCATTTATTTAATTGCCTTGATACTGAAATTGCATGATTACCATTAACATGGACATTCGCAATCTCAATTATAATATTATCTTTTTTCTTCCATTCTATCATAGCAGGTTGGACTTTTATGACACCCTCGACATACTTCCTGAAGTCATCGGGACCAGCAATATCGATTATCCAGTCCTCGGGATCTAAGAAACCACCTTTAATCATATACAAGCTCGGGTTATTGTAATTTGCTCTATACCCGATGAAACCGGGTGCAAAACGTTCCATAACCTGTTCAGGTGTGTCAGTCTCGAGTTTCTTGTAATGATCTTCATGGAAATTTTTGACTTCCGCCACTGCCTGAGGATCGTCAGCCCATACGGCGGCAGACAGGGTAAGACAGAAGAGAACGAGTGTGAGAATGTGAACGATGCGGTACATGCCTTCCCCCTTGTTTTGGAGTGAATTACTTTAGTGAGCCAGGGCTCGTTAGATTCCGGCCATCGGATTTGGAACATGGCCTGCCGAGGCTCCTTCACTAAGTGGTTCTTTTCATACATAAGCGGACATATTAAGCTTGCATCAGGCTCAGTCATTGCGAGGCATAGCCGAAGCAATCCTCTCTCTTAGATTGCTTCGCTCA
>JABHYP010000467.1 GCA_018656855.1 Candidatus Latescibacterota bacterium
GCGTCGCTGTCGAGAGCATGTTTCTGAAAATCTATGAGTTCGCCGAAATAGTTTAGCGGCGCACCGTCATAAGGGAAGATAGCGCAGTAATGCCCCACTTTACTCGAGTGCCTCTCGTAGCCGGGAAATGTGACAAATTCTCCGGGATTGTTGTACTGCTTGTTAAGCTCCAGGACATCCGGCCATCTGTCATGTGTGATCTTTTCATACCCCGTCCAGTTTTTCATCATTTCGGACTGGGCGCTCGTATCGTAATAAGCGTGCGGAGTAAAACAAAAGAAATCAAGATGGCTGTGTGCGATTTCAAAAGCTCGTTCGGGTGAACCGAGCCCGTAGCCCACGCTGTTATGGTTGTGGAGGTCGCCGAAGTAGATATTCAGGCCAAGTTCGCTCAAATCTCCGGCATGTGCTTTACCGCCGGATGAAGCTGCCATAAGATGCGGTGCAGCAGCAAGGCCTGCACAGCGTCTGATATACGTTCGCCTTCCGATTTTTTCAGTCATCTCAGTTACCCTTTCTATCAAAATTTAACATGACGGCATAAGATAATGTATTATGCAGTAGGGGTAATTCATGAATTACTCCGGCATTAATTTTGTAGCATAAGACAGAAATAAAATCAGTCGAGAAAAACAATATATTTATTATATTGCAACATGTCAAGATACCCGTCTCATTGGTATTTGTAAAAGTTATGTTCTGATGTGCTAACTAAGAAAGCAGGGTGATACAATGGAGCTTTTCTCAGAACATGGGTGGTCATCCGACAAGCTGTTTGGTTATGCTGTCATTATTATAGCGGCTCTTGCCGTTATTGTTTTCCGTTCGGTTTTTTCTTTTATCTGCAGATGCCTGTCACTTGAACAGATATTTGGATAGTAAAGATTTATTACGAAGATATAAACTGGAAAAAAAGCAGGAAGGATAGAAAAAAATCACTTTATTTCTTTGAAGTGGATTAAAACATAAACTGAAAAACCAAGAAAGCTACTCTTTAGCTGTTACGCAACCGCTTCTTCCACACGATTTTTTTCCCCATTGCCGCCACCATTATCAAGTGTATCCACCTCGGACAGCCTGACGCTTACAAGAGTTGAGAGTCCGGGTTCTGCCATGGTGATACCGTAAAGATTGTCTGCCTTTGCCATGGATTTTTTGTTATGGGTTACCATGATAAACTGTGTTTTATTTGAGAATTCTTTGATAACCCGCAGGTACCGCTCAATATTTGCATCGTCAAGCGGTGCGTCGACTTCGTCGAGGATGCAGAAGGGGCTCGGTTTCACAAGATAGATAGCGAAAAGCAGGCCGATAGCTGTCAATGCCCGCTCGCCACTCGAAAGGAGATTTATTGAACGCACATTTTTTCCGGGTGGTCTCGCAATGATGCGAATAACACCTTCCAGTGGGTCCTCTTCTTCTTCAAGTTCAATATCGCATACTCCACCGGCGAAGAATTCCTGGAACATTTTATGAAAGTTAAGCCTTATCATCTCAAATGTTTCGAGGAATCGTGCCCGTGCTACCTTGTTAATTTTAGTGATAGTTTCTTTGAGCCTGTTTCCGGCTTCCATGAGGTCATTACGCTCTTTTTCGAGGAAATCAAGCCTTTTTTTCTCTTCCTCGTAGTCTCTTTCTGCAGTTAGATTGACATCTCCGAGTAAGTGGAGTTTGCGCCTGAGGTCTTCAAGAAGGAGCTTTTCGTTTTCGGGGTCTAAGTCTGTTTCTTCCGACTCTGGCGCTGCAGTGGGAATATTATCAGAATCGATAAGATAATCTTCTCTGAGACGCTCCTTTATGTTGTTTATCATCATTGTCGTCTCATCCCGCATGAGTATCAGTGAAGATTCCTTCCTGGACAGTTCGTCAAGTTCACGGCGGATGTTATGCAACTCACGCTCTTTTTCGCTTCGCGCTGATCTCAGGCCGGAATAGCGCAGTTCAATCTCATCTTTTTTATTTTTGTGGGAGTCGTGTTTCTGTTCGAGCAACTCGAGATCTTCAATAAGCTTTTCCTTCATTTTGCCCGTTTCGAGAATTTCATTCTCGGCGTTCTCAATTTCGAGGCGTGTGCGGTTGTTGGACTGTGCGAGAGATTCTCTTTGTTCGCTTATTGCTTCAAATTCGCGGCCAAGTGATGCCTTTTTTTCCGCAAGCGTTGCACGTTCCACCTCAAAAGCGTTTATTGTGGCTCGTCGTTTATCGAGCTCAACTTTATGTTTCTTCAACTCGGACTCAGTTTTTGCATCGTCTATTTTGCAGGTAATGGCTTGCTTTTCATTTTCAAGTTTACTAAACGACTCTTTTATTTCTGCGGCCTCTTTATTGAGGTTTTCTAATGTTTCAAGCATGGCGTCTTTTTTAGCGCTTGTTCCAGCTTCGGATGATGAAAGTTCGGAAAAACTTTTTCTGGCTACCTCAAGCATTTTCCCCAGTTCTTCTGTCGAAATCCGGAGTAAAGCTGAATTATCCATCAGTTCGGTTCGTTCTTCCTTGAGAATATGAACCTCTCCTTTGACTTTTTCCAGAGCTGCTGTGAGATTTTCAAGCTTTTCTCTGCGGCCAAGAGTTTGTTTCTTTTCACCTTCAAGCCGGCCGCCGTGTATGTCGCCGTGAGGACCGACCATTTCACCCGCAAGTGTGACATACGTCATACTCTCCTGGTGTTTCCTGAGTTTCAGCGCCGTTTCGAGCGAATCAACAAAAACCACTTCATGAAGCAACCGTCTGATAACGGGCATATACCTCTCTTCGGTAAACACAAATTCGTGTGCCGGACCTATTACACCAGGCGCTACGGTTACAGGGCGTTCAGGAGGTACTTGCAAGCCTTCGAGAGGTTGAAAAGCCGCCCGCCCGCTGCCTTCCTGTGAAAGATACCGTGCTCCAGCCAGTGCATCATCAGTTTTCTCTACAAGAATATTCTGGAGGTTTTCCCTGAGAGCGGTTTCAACTGCGGGAACAAAACGCTCATCGGTTTTGATCAGGTCGGCAAGCACACCGAGCACACTGCCTTTGAGATGTTCTGCCTGAACAGCATTTTTGACTCCCTCGGAATACCCATCATACGACCTGATAACCTCCGCCAGGAAATCTCTTTCCGCGCTGAGCCCCGCCTGTTTTTCAAGCTCCTTGTGTAACCTGATATCAAGTTTTTCAAGTTTCTCCATACAATCGGCGAGTGACTTTTCCATCTCGGAAAGCTTTTTGGAAATGGTTCGCTCTTCATTTAAGAGGCGGAGTTTCTGTTCCTGTAATCCGCCGAGTTCCTTATTGAGCGCTATGGTCGAAGAACCCAGTTCATCAATTTGCTTTGAGATCACACCGAGTCTGTTTTCATTTTCCTCGCGCTTGATGTTCACTCTGGTAAGAGTGCCATTATATGATTCTATCACCTGTTCAGCATGGCGATATTTCTTTTCCAGCTCTGAATATTCAACTGATTTCTCAGCGGCTTTTTCATTCACTTCCCTAAATTTTTCAGCAGCCTCGTCATATAACGCCTCAATCTCTTCCAATCGTTTTGTAACAGTGACGAGATTACCAGCACAGTCCCCATGATTTCCGGCGAGATTTCCGAGCGCAGCCGTGTTCCTCTCCGATGCTTCGTGCGCCCTTTTGACCATCTCATCGAGGGATTCGAGCCGGGAATCATGCCGTGCCAGCTCCTTCTCCTTTTCTGAGATCATGCTCACGCTGGTGCTGAAAAGACCGGCAGTTTCCTCCATTTCCTTTTCCACATTCACGCTGTCGGCGGAAAGAACCTCAATTCCAGAAGCTACTCCGGTGATTTTGAGCCTGTGTGACTCGAGGGATATTTGCAATTCCTCTATTTTTTTTATTGTTTCGGTATTATTGTGTTGCAGTTTTTCTATTTCAGAAGAGGCAATGGCAACCGTCTTTGCCTTTATTTCGTTCTTGAGTTTACGGTACCGTTTTGCTTTTGATGCCTGACGTTTCAAGGAATCTACGCGTCTCTGAAGTTCGGCAATGATATCGCCGACACGGTCGAGATCGTCCTGAATGCCGACAAGTTTTTTCAGCGCGGTTTTCCTTCGAGCTTTGTATTTGGTGATCCCGGCTGCTTCCTCAAAGATATGTCGGCGGTCTTCTGTTTTGTCCGAAAGAATGGCATTAACCATTGAAAGCTCGAACACGCTGTATGAATCGGTACCCATACCGGTGTCCATGAACAGTTCGTTAATGTCGATAAGACGGCATGATGGCC
>JABHYP010000040.1 GCA_018656855.1 Candidatus Latescibacterota bacterium
GCCATTGTCTCGGCAAAAGGGCGGTTTACAAAGGTCGGTATTCCCTCACGGAGAAACGGCACTGCCAGATCCGCAGACCTGTCGAAGTCCATCACCATCACGGCATCAACTTTTCCGAGCATATCGCCCGGGCGCTTTACCAGTTCCGCACCGGTTTCTTTCGCACGCCGTGGTCCGGGACGGAATCCTTCGTCATCCATTTTGGCGACCATTGACCCGGCATAGTTCCGATGGTAGTCATCTCCCCAGAGGTGTGTAATCCTGAATTGAGATCCATGGACACGGTTCCCCATTGCTCCTGAAATAAAAGACAGGTAGCTGCCATGGGAGTAGGGGCCACAGCCGACGATGCCGAGGCGTATCTCCGGAGTGTCGATTATTCGCGGCTTGGCTTCAAGGGCAGCGGCCCGGCCTGAAACCGCAAGCGCTGCTGATCCAACTGCGGATGAAAGGAATCCCCGGCGGTTGACTTCTACTTTTTCCGACATATAAATGCCTCCTTATAAAGTATTTGTAAATTGTAAATTTACATATTTTCGGTTCATTTTTTATCTCTCCTCCTCTCCCCTATTGTATCTCCAGATAATCCTTATCCGGAAGCGGGGAAAAAGGGGCATGCGGTTCAGTCTGATACCAGAAAGCGACTGATGAAATATCGTCCTGCAGCGGCAGATAACGTCCGCCGGAACGCCAGCCGATAGCCTGAATGGTCACCTTGAGGTCATTCTCAAAGCGGATTGGATCCATGATGTGCCATCGATACAAACCGAAGCGCGTGTTGGCGCTGTAAACCCCGTCTGGCCGAATCACCTGCGGCATACCTGCATACGCAGTGGAATACTCTGTATATTGTCTCTTACCGCTTTCATCCGGAACCAAAAAGCAATAAGAACCACAGAAATAATCCTCGGTTCCGGTACCGCATATCGTAGGAAACTTCGAGTCGCCGTCCAGATAGAATTTAATCTCTCCCTCACCCCACCAGCCGTTATTATTCGCACCCCAGCACATGTATGTACCTACATATTGCCCCCATCCCCTTACACCATCGAGGATAGTGTATACCTCCTTGTAGGGCAGCGGATTGGTGCGGCGGAACTGAGCGTGGAAATAGGCGGTTTCATTCGGGATATCGGTGATGGTGTAGTTTATCTGATAATACAAAGTCACCTGCTTTTCGCTGATGTTTTCCATGGTAATTCGACAATTCTTACGAAATGGCATCTCCCAGTAACAATTGAAAGCACTGCCAGGATTTACACAAACCGGGAGCGAGTTTACATGAGCATATTTGCCCCAGCCACAGGCAAAGAAATCACCCACCGGGCATTCGATTGACGGATCCTTCTCTCCGTCCCAGTAAAATCTGATGATCATGTATCGCCAGTTGCCTGCCGGAGTCATCCATATCTGCTGAATGGCGCCGGGACCGTCGATCTCAGCGAGGGCAACTGTCTCGCCGGACTTAATATGGATATACGGATTGACTTTCCAGCCCTGTCCCAGATCCCGGGCCGCATTTGAAGCAGTGCCTTTACCAATTTCAGCCATGCCTCCCCTGCCCTTTTCACCAGTAAAATTCTCCGGGCTTATGGAACGTGTCTTTGCTTTTGAGAGCCTGGAAAGGTTGCCGAGATTCATGTTTAGCCCATTGAACTCAGCGCTTATGCCGGTTGCCATGAAACCTCCTGCTGTAAATATTACACATAATGCGGTTAAAATGTGTTTCATCCCGGACCCTCCTTTTTCAATTGAGCAGGATGTAATAAATGAAGAGAAACATTTGTAGTGCGGCCCCCGATTTTTGTAATATCAAGTAATATCTCGAAGTAATTTCAACAAATCTTTGTGAATTTTCCCGTTTGTTGCAACAATTTCTTTTTCATATATCGAAAACTTTTCACCGCTAAAACTGGTGGCAAATCCTCCTGCTTCGGTCAAAATCAGAGATCCGGCAGCAGTATCCCATGTCGATAGTTTAAGCTCCCAAAATCCCTCAAATATTCCGCTTGCACAATAACATAAATCTAGAGCCGCCGAACCTATGCGCCGTACTCCCTGAACATGTTTTATTATATGGTTGAAATAAGACAGGTTGTTATTCTTGCTTTCCTGTATATCATAAGGAAAGCCTGTAGCCAGGAGGCTTTTTTCCAGCGAAACGGTTTCAGAAACAAATATCTGTGTATCGTTGAGAAAAGCCCCTTTCCCTTTTTGAGCATGAAAGAATTCACCCAGAACCGGATTGTAAACAACACCTATTTCAAGTTCCCCATGTACTTCGAGTCCAATGGAGACAGCAACAAACGGCAGGTCATGTGCAAAATTCACCGTCCCGTCAATTGGGTCAATAATCCAACGATATGCTGAACCACTAACCTCAATATCTGTCTCTTCGGTTATGATATCATGTTCCGGATAGCGGCTCCTAATAATTTTTATAATAGTTTCTTCAGATTGTAAATCCACATTAGTTACAGGATCGATTCTTCCTTTAAAGGAAATCTCTTTGTGTTTTCCAAAGCTTTCTTTCAAAAGCATTCCGGCTTGTTTTGCAGCTCCGCAGGCTGTTTGAAACAATTTTTCATTTTCAGTTTGTGATAGTATACTCATAAGTATTTATCTTTTTCCTCTTTTCTGTTTTATCAGCAATAATCTTAAAGCTACCTTCCCTTCATTTCAAGGTCAAGTTCAACATGGTTGATATAGCCTTTTTCCATAGCTGCTGCTATTGAGAGCATTTCCACGTCTCCATTCGAATTGTTCCAGAAACCATGAGCGCCATGAAGAAGACATGAACCCGCATCATCTTCTTTAACATCGAGCGTTTCTCCATCAATGGTCATTCGCCCTGTCCCGGAAAGAATATAATATATTTCTTCTATATGGTCGTGACGATGGTAACCGATGGTACTGCCTGGAGGTACAACATAGTGATTAACGAAAAGCCAGTTAGTTTTAAAACCATCATTACCCCATATCCTCCGGTAATAGACTGTGCCTTTACCGCCCATAAAATTTTCAACGGGTTGACAGAGCTTTTTGTTAATCACTGACCAGAGAAACGGCGGGGGGGATTCAATCTCGGTATCCACGAGATCGTTTTGCTTTGCAAAATCCTTTGCATCATATTTACGTTCCTTCAAAGTAACCGCTAAATTCATAAACTGAATAGGATTATCGTTGTGGTTATAGATACCGTGAGAAGATCCCATTGGGCAAAGCACCATACATGGACCGGGAAGTTCAGCTGTGCGTCCGTTGACAGTGAATCTTGCGGTGTTGTCATCCATAACAAAATACATTTCCTCCATCCAGCGGTGAACATGTTCTCCAAGGCCACTTTTTGCATTAAGGATACCGCGATGAACAAATAGAAATTGCGAAGTAAACTTTTCGCGCGGAGTAAGTTCCATATACTCAACTGATCCTGCGCCACCGTGGCCGTATTTCGCCGGAGGCATGTACTTTGCGGGATCATGACGTCCGAACAAGACATTGCCATTAATTGGATTATGGTTTTGGGTTTGCTGTGCAATACAGTCTGTTAAGTAAACATTCCCATAAAAAATGATCGCCGTCAAAATGAAAGCTACATTTCTTTTCATGGTATCCTCCTTTCAAGGAATAATATTTTATGCGTTCAATGTTAATGCTCAAATAAAAATACCTCAGAATCTTTTTTTATCAATGTTTTTTTGTATTGATTCATACATTTTTCTCCTTTTTCGCAATTTTTATTTTTTCCTTTCTTTCTTCTACAGCATATAATTACTTTAAACATCAAAGAATATAATAAGATTACACATTAAATATATAAAAAGGGAAATACTTATGAAACGTCGCAATTTTATTGCGAAAGGAACAACTGGCGGTATAGGAGCTTGCTTTGTCGGTTGTTCATCCGTTACAGTCAAGCGCGAGCTTTCTCCACATGCGTTTGATAAAAAAGTGTCCAAACCGGTCGGAACCATGCCGATGAGCAAACTTGGCACTACTGACATCAAAGTGTCCAAATTCAGTTTTGGCTCTCACATGCGCAAGGATATCACACCTTTTGAGAAAGAACGCGAGTGGATGGTCAGAGAAGCTTTTGATCTTGGCATTAATCTGTTTGATGTATACGACAAGGAGCAGGAATGTTATCAGTACGAACCCATGGGGCGGTATCTTGCGCCGATCATCAACGATGTGGTAATATCAATTTCCATCCTGCCCTGGGAGGGCCGTACGCTGGAACAGGAACTTGAACGCAACCTAAGGCTTTTCGGCAGGGATTACATCGACATGGTGCGTATCCACAGCTATTCCTCTAAATCCAGCAACTGGAACCAATGGGAAAAGCTGTTCAGGTTTAAAGAGCAAGGGAAAATCCGCGCAATCGGAATACCCTGCCACCATCAGGGAAATCTCGAAGAACCACTTGCACAGCTTCCGCTCGATTACGTGATCTTCCCTTTCAATTTTTACCATAACTGGACGTGGTTTCACAAAAACATGGTGCTGGACGAGTATGATTCGCTTATACCTAAATTACGCCGGAAAGGAATCGGTATTGTTACCATGAAACCATTTGCCGGTGACAATCTTGTTACCCCGTTCAAGCGGCTGGTGGCTGAGTATGATAAAAGCGGCGAAACAAACTATGCAAAAGCTTGTTTGCGATATGTTATCAATTCAGGTCTTGATATCGATACAACTTTGGGCGGGATGTATTACCCTTACCACATATATGAAAATGCCGAAGCTTATTTCAATTCGGAAATGTCTACAGATGAGCGCAAGATACTCAGGAAGTTAAGAAACGTAGTTAAAAATATTACGAAATATATGCTGCCCGAGCACTACCAGTTTTTAGAAGCGTGGGTTCCAGATTCGTTTGACGATTCTGATTTAAATTGTACTGCTTAAGAACACATCCGGTTTCTTAAGTATTATCATTTCACTGTTTTTTCAAACATCTAATGATACAAGGCCTGAAGCTTTTTTTGTTTTCGTTAAAATAGTTCTTGCGTAACGTTCGTTAGTGTTGTATATTTGTATTAGCCACGTAAAATGGAGAAATTTCTCCCATGAACACATTCCTTTTAAAAATTCTCATGCTGATTATTGCCTTTGATATTTTTGCTATCGGTGTGCTGGTGCTTTTTCTTATAAACGCTCGTATCAACCTTAAAAACGAGATAGTAAATAAACAAGTTTATGTTAAAACTATACTATTTGCTGGAAATTCTCCATCTTCTGAAAAAGCTGCTGAAAATCTCAATGTAAGCGTTGAAGAATTTACTGACTTTTGTAAAAAAAGGAATATCGAGCTTCCTGAAGAAAGAAACGAGCGAATAGAGACAGAAAATAAAAAGAAAGAAGAGGAACAAATAAGATTACTGGAGGAAGAAGCCTCATGGCGTGCAGAGCAAGAGCTTATCACTGAAGAACGCCGAAAAGCCCAAGAGGAAGAAACACGTCAACGCAAAGAACGTCTCAATAAATTCGGTTTTCGATAGTAAAACATCTCATTTTTTAATATTCCTAAATTGTAGGTTAAATGGAACTAAAAGAACGAGTTACATATTTAATGAATAGGCGCGGCATTACAAATGCTGCAGAACTTTCGCGCATGACAGGGCTCACTCAAGTGGCGATCCGCAACTATATGAGAGGTCTCAAGATTCCGAATGCCCAGGCACTTGTCAAGCTTTCACGAGCTCTTACAACAACAGCGGACTATCTTCTCACCGGTAGTCCCTTGCGCCCTGATCGCATTCCTCTTCTCTCAAAAATTCCCGGAGGGGAACCGGCTGCATGGACAGACGGCGAATACCCTGCCGGTTTCGGTGAAGAATATGTCCCTAGGGGCGATGTTACTGATCAAAATTCGTTCGCCCTCATAGTGGATGGCGACAGCATGAGCCCACGAATCAATTCAGGCGATATTGTAATCATATCGCCCGGCACAACAGTAACCAACCGATCTATAGCAGCCATAGCCCTGAACGACGATGACCGCACCCTGAAAAAAGTTATTTTTCTTAAAGACAACAAAGTACTTCTCCAGCCAGAAAATGAAAATTATGACCCTCTCGTTTGTGATCTTGATTCAATAAAAATAATCGGTCGTGTTGTTGAAAGGCGTGAACGTCTATAATATTTCGAGTCATGTAATACAGTTTATTACCCCCTTCTTTACTTCATCTAAAATAATCCATCACTTTTATCGTAAAAAACACTTGACAGAATACAATATGGCTTCTATACTATAGTTGTGTAGGCTTTATAATCAAAAAACTATGTTATTTTTAAAATAAGTATTCTATAATTCAATTTATCTATGCTATTTACATTATTATTGCTCTTTTCATTTCAATAACTATTAAAATATTATATAAAGGAGAGCTTTTCTATCCAGACACACAAGACAGGTATAATATCTTGCAGAAATAAGTATATATAAAGACAATTTATAAATAATATTATGTATATATTAATGTTTTTTCAATAAAAGAATGCAATTATTATTTTTTACATCATCAAATGGAGTGAACAATGAAAGATGGACTATACAACATTGGTGAGTTTGCATCTCTCCTTGGTGTTTCAAAGGCCGTCATTTATAAATGGGAAAAAGAAGGGAAAATTAATAAAGCAAAAAGAATCGATCGCGGAAAAACAATGTATCGTTATTATACGACCGATGACATAAGGGATGTCCGCCTCAAAATGAACCTTCAAGCACCCACTGTTAATAAACGTAAGCAACTATTTCTTAATTTTAAAGGTGGTACAGGAAAAAGTGTCATAAGCGCAAATTATGGATACCGTCTCGGTCAGCATGGTTTTAAAGTTCTCATGGTTGATCTCGATCCCCAGGGACATTTGACAAAATGCATTGGTGAGAATCCTGAATCTTTTTCAAAAACATTATTTGATGTTATTATTAATAAAGATCCAATACAAAGTGTCATATCTTCTACCAAAGTTTCTACAATAGACCTTATACCAGCTAATCTGGGTCTCTCCCCTATTGAACTTTCTCTTACCGGTCTTCATGCGAGAGAATTCAAGCTTAAGAGAGCTCTTGCAGACATTGAAGATGATTATGATGTAATTGTTCTTGATGCACCTCCAAATATTGGGCTTTTAAATCTAAATGCCATTCTTTCTGTGGATGATATACTTGTTCCAGTTCTTGCAGATTTTTTAAGCTATGACGGCCTCAAGATACTTTTTGAAACACTTCGTGACATTGAGGACGATTTCGATTATCGTCTTGAAAATATTTATATTTTTCTTAACCGATACAATGAAAGCATGAAAATCAGCATTAGAAGCAGAGATGCCATCAAGAAAAATTACCCTGACTATGTGTGTGATACTGTTATCAGACAAAACACAACATTGTCTGATGCTACAGCTCAGGGTGTATCAATATTTGAATATGCTCCAAATTCAAGAGCTTCCGGAGACATAAATAAACTTGTAAACGAAATATACAATCTTTGACCTGTATAATATAGAGTGTTATTATCTGCTATGGTAATATTAATCATAGCAGTTATGCTATCGTTTTATATAGCATGGCATTAATAATATGTTACTTATTAGATTTGTATATTATGCTGTTGCATATAATCTTTCCCTCTGTGGGGTATTTCTATGGCCGATAATTTTGATACCAATGTAGCCAAACGAAAGCCTAATGTTTCTAAAAAGCCACGTCCAATTCATCCCTGGGATGTAAGCAATGATGTTAATGAGGACTTTAATGAGGAGATTGTTTCTCGCTCTTCCGACTCATTCATTGATCAGCAAAGTAAAAATAATATTCCAAATAACTTTGATGGCAGTGAACAAGTCTCTAAAAATGATAAAATACGTGATATTGTAAAGAAAAAAAGAACGTCAAAAGCAAAAATACCCTTTAAATCTGCTTCAACTGTTTCAAGCGACCTTTCCAACTCAATAAATATCCACTCAAATTACTGCAAGCTTGATAATGATGTATCTGATTATCTTTTTTGCATTCTTTCACCATCTTCGCAATCAGTATATATGAGATTATATCGTCAGTCGTTTGGCTGGAATCGCAACTGGGCTGCCGAAAGCCTCCCCAAACTAACAAAAGCATGCAATCTGTCACTACAGACAGTCAGAAAGGCAATTAAGGAATTGACAGAAATTGGATGTATAAAGAAAGAAGTAAGCGATTACCACAAAGCCACTGTTTACCGTGTTTATTTGCCTTCTGAAATTGGCATTGGCAACAAAACCACGTCTGATAATAGTATATCACACAATAGGGGTCAAACAAATAACACTCTAAATATTAAGGCGCATTTACTTTCCGATAAAAATTCTGTCCCCGAAATTAGTGATACTCAAAATATTGATAGTAGCAATAATTATGGTGTTGACCTCAATATTCTTGACGTGAAAAACACAAATATTAGGGGTCAAGATTATAACACACAGTCTGTATATTTTTCTGGCACTACTATTTACAAGCTTCTTGAGAGCGGTGGTTCGCTCCCTAAAAACATATCTAAATACATATCAGATAAACAACTTTCAGTAGCTATTAAAACAATTGATGAGTTTTATGACTCCATTGGATTCAGTATAGTCTCAAAGACATTATATAGAAAATCAGTCATTGATTACTTTGAATTAATAAAATCAGGATTTTCACCTGATGACATACAATATGCTGTTAGATGGACATTTAAAAATTCACGCTCAAGGCCGGAAAATTTCTCTCTGATAAAACATACTATGCATCTTGCTATGGATGAACTAATACGTGATCTTAAAAATATTTCGGGAGAGAAAGATATTGTTCAAAAAAAGCAGGAAACTCTGAGAAAAAACCTTCAGATGGAAAAAAGAGATGATATAAGAACTGTTTCTAAAAAAGATTTAAAAACATGGAAGGAGATAGGAGAAAATTTAAAGGAAAGCCTCAATGAGCACTCATTTAGAACATTTATTGAGCCGATTAAGCTTGTTGCAGTAGAAGATAATTCAATAACTTTGAGTGCGCCTCAGGATTCAGTGTCATGGATAAACGATCACTATCTTGAACGTATTGAGGAATCTTATCGTGAAAAAACAGGTAAAGAAATCAAAATTACTGTTAAATAAAAGAAACGTTTAGCCCCACTTAAAGAAGCAAACAATATTATTTGGTTGTTAAAATATGGGTATATCATATATTACTAAGTTCTATAATTGATAATATGAAGTTTGAGGCTGGGCCAGTAATTAAAAACCAGAATATTTTTATTTTAAAGGAATTTAATAGGGTAGGGGAGCGAGTTGATAAAAGTTTAACTGGAACTGTGTACCAAGAATTGAGGAAAGAAAATGAAGAAAAAGAAAAAAGAAGAGGATGTAATAGAAAATAAAGAGAAAGAAAGCAAAGAGGAAACTACTCCTGTGAAGATTGTTTCCAAACGTTCTGATTCTGAAAAAAAAGAAAAAAAAGGAGGCAGAAAAAAGAAATCAAAAAAGAGTAAGATAACTGAACCGGTTGACGCTTTTCAACCATTAGAAAAGTTCGGACCTTATTGCAAAGCATTTATATTAGACCATATTAGAACTATAAATTATATAGACATAGCAAATCTCTTAAATATAAAAGCAGATGATCTCAAAGAAGCAATAGAAAAAATGGGTATAAAGCTCCCTATAGAGAGGGCACACAGATGGTCTGAAATTAATGTTGGCAAATTCCGGTCTCTTTCTTATTGTGCCCGCTGCCAGGTACAGAAGTACCATAACTCTTTTAATGCCGGAATAAATGACTGCAGGAAATGTTATGAAGTAAACATTAATCATTGGGTAGAAAAAAAGTGCCCAATAAATATTAAATTTCCCTATACATAGAATTTTACTGAAAATGAATCAGCAGATAAGGTAAAAGTTTAATTACCATACTAAGAACAAGTCTCGTTGGTGTGTTGCAGTTATCTATAGAAATAGTGTTGAGCAGAAGAGGGAGATAACAGAAGGTATTCGGGGATAAAACCATTTATATATAACCTGCTATTATGGTGTAAAATATCAATATGAACACCCATGGCATCTGATAGATTTGCTGAGAATAGTGTTCCCTTTGTTATAAGTTCCCGAAACTTGCTTCGGTACAGTTCAATTCCCTGAGTGAGAATCTTACCATCTTTTAAATAATGGCATGTTTTATCCCCGGCGGAATTTCATCTACACAGTATGTGACCATTATAAGTGTTGTGATTTTTAGTACTAATGATATTCACTAGAGGTCAACTACAGGTACTTTTGATCCGGTAGATATTATATTAACGTGAGTATTAGAATTGTATTTCATGTCTTTTTGTTATAAATGCTGATATTTAATTGTAATAGCTTGTTGTATTATATCAGAAAGATGCATAAAGTTAAGGGGTTTAGTTAAAACGAAGTCTACAACCTTTTCTTTTTTATTAAGTTCGTCAATTTCCTCACCACAGCCGGTAAGTATAATAATAATCGTATCCGGGGATTTTTCCTTAATATCGAGAGAAATATCCCAGCCGGTAATCCCAGGCATGTTTAAGTCGGTGATTACAATTTTATAGGTATTATTTTTTAAGAGTTCTAGTGCTTCAACGCTGTTTGTCTCGGTTCTTACTTTATGTCCTTGATCTGTTAGAAATTCATAAAGCATCTCACAAATATTTTCTTCATCATCTATGACAAGGATATTAAGAGGAATTATTTTAGTTTGCGAGCCCGCCTCTTCTTTTTCAGAAAACCCCATTTTTTTTGAAGCCGGAAGTATGATGGTAATAGTGGTGCCTATACCTTCCTCGCTTTCAACTTTGATTTCACCGGAGAGTTTATTAATGATATCATGCGTAACACCCATACCAAGTCCAGTTCCGGTTTTTTGTTTCGTGGTAAAGAAAGGTTCGAATATCCTTTTCTTTACTTCCCGGGACATTCCCGAACCGGTATCGGAAAGAGATAAGAAAATGAAGTTGTTTTTATACTCAGTTTTAATGATTATGGAACCGTCTCCATTAATGGCATCAACAGCATTTAAAATGAGATTACTCAAAACTTCTTTTATCTCTGTAACGTTTGCAAGAATTGGGGGAATTGGATTGAGGTATTTAGAAACTGATATGGTTTTTCCTTCATCTCTGGCTTCGTTATACCATTTCGGTTTTAAAAGTTCTAAAACTTCCTCAATGAGATTATTCATGTATACATATTTTCGTTCTTGTTGAATTCTGACATCACTATAATCCTGAAGCCTTTTTACTATTTCGACTCCATCCAGGGCGGCATGATTGATTTTTTTAACTAACTCAATGCCATGCGTTTTCTTACACTTTTTGAGGTAAAGCTGAGTATAACCGAGTATAATGGTAAGAACATTTTTAAGATCATGTACTACTCCTCCGGACATTTCGCCCAGACTGCGAAGCCTCTCTAATATCAGCAAATCGTTTTCTGTACGTTTTTGTTCTGTTATATCAACGGCAACACCTTTCAGGCCTTTTATGATACCATCGGTCATTATAGGGGTGAATGATACAATAACGGGGATCGTAGTAACGTCCTTTTTCAAAAACACATACTCGGAGCCCACAAATTTTTTCCCTTTGAGAATAGCATTGAGTTTTTTGAGTATTTTTTCTCTTTGTTCAGGGGAAAAAAGGCGAATAATATTTAATCCCTTTTTTAAGTCGTTATTGGTATAGCCCGATTTTTCCAGACATAACTTATTAGCAGTTAATATATTACCTTCAATATCCATCTCAACAATCATCTTCGGTTCTTCGGAAATTTCAGGCAGGAAATCTGTAAGCTCACTCAATCCTTGAAGAACTGTTAAAGCCTTTCCCCCGTGTTTATTATACTCAGTTAAGTCCTGAACTACGACCCATTTGACCGATTCACCATTAATTTTTACTGACCGGGTAAAAATTTTAACCGGAAAAATTTCCCCGGTTTTTTTCTTATTCGCAACCTCAAGAACTATGTCTTTTGAGTAGTGCTCTTCTCGAAATAAATCCGGAAGTTTTTCTGCAGTTTCTTTGGTTATTAAATCGAAAAACGAAAGAGTCAAAATTTCTTCTTTCGTATACCCATATAAACAGGAAGCTGCAATGCTGCAATCGAAAATTGTTAGATCGTTGTTCACGATGAAAAAAGGAATGGGGGAGAGTTCTAATAATGTTTTAAGAGGATCTATATATACTTTTGTGGATTTGATTTGGTAGAGTAGCTCTTCGCGAGACATTTTTTCAAAATTAGTCATGCTGCATATTCCTGCCGAGAAGGTTACAGAATTGATTGTGTAAAAGTAAAAAAATATTTGAAATAAACCAAGTAGTTATTGATTTTTAGGATTTATTATTAAAGGGAGAAATGCTCAACTGTAAATGTGATTTGTTAACGCTATAGTTTTCGGGGGGATATTCATCAGCTTTATGGTTACCTTTTAGCAAATGTAGATAATCAGTATTATCCACAGCAAGAAAGTTTAATAATAAGTTTAAAATGATGCGAAATACTATAGCAGAACAAATGAGCAAATTTAATATCGAATTCTCCAATGAACCTTTGTTGAGGAGAGGTCATTAATTTTTGGATTTATCGATAATAACAGGGATTGAATTACCAATTTATAAAAGGCGAATAATTTTTACATCTCTGGATAATTAAGTAAAATAATGGACATAGAATATTTTTGAACTTGACAATATACTATAATTTTGGTATTAAAAGCTTATGATCCATTTATAAATGGAATATATAAAATTTACTAGCAAATGAACTGCCCCGCAGCAAGCTACAGGGTATCAAATGGCAGTGATTTTGAAACTTTTCGAAACAAGCTTCGGGGAATTATACCCCAATGGGAATCACACGGTTTTTTCATGAAATTAAAAAAGTAAAATACTTGGTATTTGTTTTTGTATCTGGTGTTGTAATAACAATATTTTTTGGTTTTGGCAGTTTCTTTATAATAGAGCATACGGGATCATCAAAATTCTGTATGATTTGTCACGAAATGCGGATTGTCGGGGAACAGGGGTGGAAGCGCTCAGTCCATTATCACAACCCGAAAGGAATTGTGGCTGAATGTAAAGATTGTCATATCCCACCGGAAATTTTTCATATGTTGTGGACAAAAGGACGTGACGGGTCAAAAGATATTTTTGTACACTTTTTTGGTAATTCCGATCCCGACATTATGGATTGGAGACACTTGCAAGCCAACGCAAGGAGAAAAATATCAGATTCATCCTGCTTAAAGTGCCATTCTAACTTGACGCCACGTGGAACTTCAATAAAAGTTATTATAGCACACAGGGCTTATGAAAGATTAAACGGAAGAAAAAAATGCATTGACTGCCACACAACGGAATTTCATGGTGAATTTTTGAAATTAATTAATAATAAAGCTAATGTTGGCGGAAACGGAGGCGACAATTGAGCTGCCCAGTACGTTTCAATTACTCGGCAATTATGGTGGTTTTTATTGTAAGTGTAAAATTAATGACATGTGAGGCTTCTGAAGGTGAGTCTTTCCCTGAAACACCTAAAGAGCTTGAAATCCAGCGTGGTTTAAAAAAACGCGAAAGGGAGTGTATCGAGTGTCATGCCAAAGAAGAGCCCGGTAAAATCCGTGATTGGGCTCAAGGACTGCATGCCCGGTCTAATGTAACCTGTATAGACTGCCACAAAGCAGAAGCCACCGACAAAGACGCGCGCGATTGTCCAGGTACAGAAAAATACAGGGACCTCAAAATTTCACCTGTGGTAACTCCACTCGACTGCAGCAGATGTCATCCCGCGGAAGAAGAACAATTCTCTGTCAGCAAACATGCTCGTACATGGACTATCATGACAGATGAAATTAAAGATCCATGGATGAAAGGCATGAACAATGAAATTGAACGGGCTGTAGGCTGTAATATTTGTCATGGATCGGATATTTCCTCCGGCGAACTTACTGTTGAGAATTGGCCTAATGAAGGGTGCGGGCGAAAAAATCCTGATGGTTCGTTCGGCAGTTGTGTTATTTGCCATACAACACATCTTTTCTCCATTGAAGAGGCACGAAAACCTGAAACATGCGGGCAGTGTCATCTCGGGCCAGACCATCCTCAGGAAGAGATTTATTTTGAATCCAAGCATGGTAAAAGGTATCTCGCTGAAAGCGATCGATGGGATTTCGATACTGCCCCGGATGCTTGGGAGCCCGGCGTTAATTTTTCAGCCCCTACCTGTGCGGTGTGCCATATGTCAGGTGTTGGTCCTCTTTCCACATCACACGATATCGGTGAGCGGCTCAAGTGGGAAGCACAGGCGCCTCTTACCATCATGAATAAGGACCATGATGGTGATAAAGAGCGTGAGAAAATGATTACTGTTTGCACTCAATGTCATTCTCCGCGCTGGGCAAAAAATTACCTGGAGCGTTATGATGATGCGGTAGAAAATTATAATGAAAACTATTTTAAACCTGTAAAAGATGTCATGGATGATTTATATGAAAAAGGATTGTTGACAAAATGGCCGGTTTTTGACGAAGAGATTGAGTGGTCATTCTATGAGTTATGGCATCATGAAGGCAGGAGAGCCCGTATGGGATCAGCTATGATGGGGCCTGATTATTCCTGGTGGCACGGGTTTTACGAATTAAAACATTCATATCAGCATTTTATAAAACTGGCGGAAGAAGTTAAGGAACAGGGACATGGCTCGCCGGTTTATGTTCCGGGAGCCGGCGGTAAAAATTTAACACCGAGTAAGATTAATCCGCTGCCCGCAGAATGGGATAATATAAAGAACCTTAAAGGGAAACCAATAAAACAATAAAAGGAAACATTGCCCAAAACAGTGTCTTGACAAATTCAGTTGTTACCGTGATATTATAAAGCAGAAAATGTGGTTGGGGTGCCTTAACCGGCTGAGAGTATACCCATGTAACCTGATCCTGGTAGTTCAGGTGTAGGGAACCGCGTATAATTGAACTCAGTATTTTACATCCCAGCCGTTTTCGCGCTGGTTTTTTTATGGCAGGATGAGCAGGAAGAAAATTATTAAAAGTTCCTTTTAGGCCGAATCATATGTTTTATCTGGAGTCAAACTATTATTCATAAAAAAGGAGTTGTCATGGTTTATGAAGTCTTTGAAAGAGTTAAAAAAGAAAAACCATTAATTCATCACATAACAAACTGGGTTTCCATCTATGATTGCGCGAATATAACCAGAGCGTTCGGAGCATTGCCGGTTATGGCGCATGCGCGGGAGGAATCCAGAGATATGGCGCGAATAGCTTCGGCGCTGGTGCTGAACATCGGCACCCTGACACCGGTCATAATAGAATCAATGATTGTTGCCGGAGTAAGCGCTAATGAAAAGAAAATACCTGTAATCCTCGATGCTGTTGGAGTGGGGGCAACGATATTACGGGATGAAAAAGCGTCTGAGCTGCTTGACAGAATTAGAATAAACATCATCAAAGGCAATGCCTCCGAAATAGCCCGACTGGCAGGAGAGAATGTAATTACAAAAGGTGTTGAATCA
>JABHYP010000468.1 GCA_018656855.1 Candidatus Latescibacterota bacterium
ACCGCTTGCGGCAAGTTCCTCTTCAAGGTTCTGCCGGACTTCCGGAATGGGCACTATATTCTCCGAGAGCCCTTCGCAGAAGGCGCTGATATAAAAGCCCGTGCCTCCAGTCAGTATAGGGAGACGGCTGCGTGCGAGGATATCTCTAACCGCAGTGGAAGCACAGCCGACCCATTCTCCTGCGCTGAACGACTCATCGGGATCAATTATATTGATTAGATGATAGGGGATTTTTTTACGGTCTTCGAGGGAGGGTTTAGCCGTACCTATATCGAGGTAACGGTAAACCTTACGGGAGTCTGCGCTTACGATCTCTCCGCCGAAACGTTCAGCGGTTTCAAGCGCCAGCCGTTTTTTGCCTGAAGCTGTCGGCCCCGCGATTATAAGGATTTTCGGTTTCATATAAAATATTTTTCCAGATTTCTTTTAATCGAAAGAATTCCTCGATGCTTGCATCGGGGTAAAATCATAATCCACACCCATCAAATCCTGACTCGCCCCTAACCCCTCTCTACCCGGTAGAGAGGGGAACCCGAGTCCGGGATGTGCCGATATTTCCCCCTCTTTCGCGTGCGAGAGAGGGGGGCAGGGGGGGAGTGTGTTTTTTGATACCTCGACGCTTGCGTCGGAGTAGTTCATTTAACATTCTCATATATGAAAGTTAAATAAAAGGTCCAGCACAATATTTTTTTCATAACATGCGCATTAATTTTTTTCTCGACAAATTATAAAAATGTTATTGTGAATGTTAATATAATACTTTAAATATATTATTAATTGAATATAGTCTTTCAAAAAAGGGATTAATAATGATACAACTTGAAATTTATTCAACAATTGATAGCAAAACATATGACTGCATATTTTAAACTGATAACAAACGCGCTCAAGCTATTGGACCTCTTCCTCAGGAAGTAATTTGTTCTTGCAAAGTTAAAAACGGGGGATGGCCAAGAATGTAATTTTACTGTTGACTCCCTGATAATACATACGTTATACTAATTAAAATTCAACATAATATGTGATTTACTATCACCGTTTAACAAAATTTCAAAAAAGGGGGAAGTGTATGAAAAAGGTGATTGCTATACTTATTGTCCTGGTGCTTTGTTCTACAGGCATTGTATGGGCTTCAGGGCTTGCTATTCCCGAGCAGGGTGCGGCCGCTATGGCGATGTCTGCGGCGATGACTGCGCGGTCGGAGGATTTAAGTTCGATTTTTTACAATCCGGCCGGTATCGATTATGTTGAGAATGCGGATGTCTTATTGGGAATCACTCCGATTATGCCCTCTCACAGTTTTAAAGGAACTGCCGGCTCAACTGATGCCGAGAGTAATGTTTTCCTTCCGCCCCAGATTTACGCTGCAAAGAGAATTAATGACTACATAGTGCTTGGATTAGGAGTTTTCGCGCCTTTCGGACTCGGCACAGACTGGGATGAGGAATGGAATGGCCGTTATACATCCTCTTTCGCTGAGATTCAAAGTGTGTATATCAATCCAACGATTTCCTATAGATTAAACGACAAGGTTTCACTCGGCCTCGGGGTATCGTATATAACCTCAAGTGCTACAATAGAAAGAATGGGTGATACCGGTCTTGCTGTTTATAGTATGGCCGGAGGCAGTACAGCACTGGCGGCGAATATTGGGAATCCAGCTTTTGACAGCGAATTTTCGCTTGACGGTAGTGGCAGCGGGTTTGGATTCAATATCGGGGCTCTCATACGGCCGATTGATAAGCTACAGCTTGGGATCTCATATCGTGGTGCAACGGATATTGAATATGAGGGAAAAGCCAAATTTACGCATAAAGATGCTCTCAAGAGTATTCCGTTGGGAGGTGGTACCGTTTATGACGCGGTTTCTGGAATGTATCCCGCTTCTCAGGATGGCACGGCAACGCTGCACCTGCCCTGGATGCTTAACCTCGGTGCACTGTATGATATTACAGATGCATGGGACGCCTCGGTAGACCTGGATTTTGTCGGTTGGAAGGTCTACGATGAACTGGTAATAAAATTTGATAAGGGAGTAGGAAGTGGCTTAGCAACAAAAGAACAAAGTAGTCCTAAGGACTGGGAAAATTCGTTTATTTTCCGCGCCGGAACTTCCTACGATATCAACGAAGCACTCACTCTCAGAGGTGGTTTTTTATACGACAAAAACCCGGTTCCTGATGAAACCATGGACGGTCAATTGCCCGATGCAGACCGTACGGGTATATCGTTGGGAGCGGGATACAAGATCGGCGTGCTGAGATTCGATATAAGTTACATGCTCCTTATGTTCGCCGACCGTGCAAAAGACAACCTCGTCGGGTATTCTGACACTGATATCCCCAAAAATGGAGTGGGTGCAACCGACCAGGAAAAATTGAATGACATTTTTAAATTACAGGGGCGGGGAGCATATCCTGCCGGAAACGGGGATTATGAAAGCAGCGCCAATCTCTTATCAGTTTCCGTGAGTTATTCCTTTTAGAATAACAGAATTGAATGTAAAGAAGGGGCATACGTGTGATGCCCCTTTTTTTTAGAAATATCATCAAGATAAGGTTCGTTTCAGCTGATAAAATATCCCACAGACATAAGAAAATCGGTTGCCAGAACCACAATAACGTTCATACCGAGCGCAGGAATTAATTTCGGTGTTTCATTCCCGTACCGAAGCACCAGGTATGAAGTATAGACAGCCAGTGGAAGAGTAAGAAGGCACAGTAAAATACCTCCCGGCATTTTACCTGTAACCGCTCCGAAGACAGGGGTCAGGAAAACGATTAGTAACAAAACCGCATATATGACACCGGACACGCGTTTCCCGAATACAATCACCATATGTCTCCGCCCGCCATATTGATCTGCATCGGCATCGGGAAACTCGTTTAGAAGCAGCAAGAGCATGGTTAACAGCCCCGGCGAAATTGATGCCCAGATGATGCCGGGCGTTATCGTGCCTGTCTGAACGAAATAAGCTCC
>JABHYP010000469.1 GCA_018656855.1 Candidatus Latescibacterota bacterium
CATCCTGAATGGGAGTTTGGTCATCGCATGTTTAGTACACCTGACAAAAAATTAATGATATTTGATACAGACAGCCAAATGAACGTAAAACAGATTGGAGACTCATCTATTTTCCCAAAACCGGGAGGAGATAAGGCGCTTTCACCTGACGGCAATTGGTTAGTCTGTGGTTATAATATGAATTCTTATATTACGTATGTTCTGTACAGACTATCGGATGGGGTTTGGTTGAAAACAAAGAGTATTTACCAGAGAGGCTATGATACAGGGGCTTTGAGAAATGATCCAGCCCCGTGTTGGAACCGCGATGGAACACAAATTCTATTTCCTGCCATCACAACAGATGCAAATGAGTCACGACAATTATACATTATCAATCTAAGTGCAGGTGATAAATAACTTTTACCGGTAGGAATATTTATATTTCATTTAAGCATATTATTGAAAATTATGAAATTCAGGTCTACTTGTATCACTTCAAAACATGTTTGACCATTCTACACCATTTGCTAAGAGAAATGTTATCCGTTTTCTTTACAATTATGCTGCCAATATCTGAATCGTCTCGAATAACCCCTCCGGTATTTGGACCAGAAAAGTTATAAAATCGTCATGGAGGTTCCCTACATCTGTATAACAACACGTTTATTAACAATTATCCAGATGGCTATGCATTTGTGAACATGTGGTTTCCCGGAGACGCCAAACTGCTGGGTACCACCCTTGAAGCCTATAACAATATCTTTTACCTCCGGGCTTACTGGGACGAAGAAAAATTATTGGAGAGGAGTAGAGTTCTATGTCCCGCAAAGTCCACACACCAGAGCAGATCATTTTCAAACTATTCTGCGTGATATTCCCCACAGGAATTGATCGAGCGGATTCAGGTGGTGGCGGCTTGAATGCTATGATATTCACTGGACTCGTTTCCGTGGGGGCAGTCAAATTGCTATATTTGCAGACCTCAAAGCTACAAATAAGGAATATTCATCGCCCCCACATCGTATTCGGGAAAACGTGTTCCTTCAAGATTCGTGCTGTATCGGCATAATCTCCGCTCTCGTAGGTCACTTTGATCTTCTGAAAGTCTTTGCTGTCAGTAAGGGTGGGGATTTCACAAAGCCTGTACCAGTATCGCTCTCTAATCAAGTCCGTGTAGTATCGTTTTCCTTCACTGCTGTTTACTATTTTTTCACCGAGGTGATATTTCTTTCCGAAATCTATAAGCTTAGAAGCAAAATAGTCTTCCACCTGGTCGCTGATTTCCCTTTTACAATATTTGCCTATCGAAGCTTTCAGCATAGTAATAAGCTGTTCGTTATCGTCTAAAGCTTTTTCTAATACCAGCAAATATGCCTCGCTCAATGACGCATGCTCAAGCGAATAAAGGGATTCTTCACCTGCTGTTGTAGAGAATTGGCGATCAAAAACACTGTCAGCATCAATATCGTATTTCCAAGTATCGAAAAAACCATCTCTGTTCGTATCTTCCATCCTGATCACCATATCCAGACGATTATCGTAGTCATAATCGACTTCGATCCAGCCCAGTTCGGCCCCCGCGAGATGGAACCTCTGATCAACAGGAGAAAAATAGAGTCCAAGTTTTCCCGAGCCATCAATATCTATTTCGTTCCGCTTGTTGAAGGCCCCACAAGATGGCCCTCCCACCTGTGGCATGTATTCGTTACCATGGTTCAGCACCCCTTCCCAGCGCTCATATTGTATGCTGCCGGGACGCAGGTCGACGTTATTATCGTTTTCGTCCCAAGTGAGATGGGTTTTACTCCATTTTTCACTTTTTGCATAGCTGCGCATTAATTCCCACCCCATCACGGGATCGGCAGTTGTTCCGCGGAAACTAAGTGTGGTGCAGCTGTTTGCCGGCAAAGTGACCGGACCCAGACCTGTAATAGAGAAATCGAAATCATGCTCGTTGCCGGCGCGTGTATCGTTGTCGATATCCATACTGAAGCGAACATTTCTAACGGTCTGTCCGGCTCCCTCGAACCTTACAGTCTCTTCCGACAGATTATCACCGTCGGGATCGTAGAACGAGAAAGCGATTTCACCCCCTGGGAAAAGGGTACCCTTTTCGAAATCGAAGTAAAATAAGTAGACAAACATTTCGTCACCGTTGAAATCGCTCTTCCACTCGGTCAACCGCTGATCGTACTCGTAATTGGCATAATACCAGAGGCGGTTATCGTCACCGCAATCCCTGGACCATGACACGCAGTAAGCCCTGCCATTGTAGACAGTAGGGGCATAGGCCAGAATATACCCTACCGTTGTCCACTGGTAGAGGACCTGCTCATCCACGTCACCATCCCGGTCCTTATCGATATAGTCGACAACCCGGTCTATAGTCCCATCACCGTACCAGTCCGCAACGTAAAGGTCGCTGTCCTGGTCACCCTCGCCAGTAAGATACATATCGCCGTCTTCGTCCACGATTTTAACTAGCAGTGGAGCCCGTTTGCCGAGATGTTTCTCGGCTGAATCGATTTTATAGATAATATCGATCCGGCCATCGCTATCTGAGTCGACAGCGAACCTATGCCCTGGCTTATCCCGGAGAAACTGCACGTTGATACCGGGATCCATGGCCGCTTCCCGGCCAACCATTTTCTCGAATATTTCGTTATTAGTCTGCGCCAGACATACAGCGCTGTTCATAATCAGGATTAATATGGCCTTGAATAGATTTTTTTTCATCGCCTTCTTCCGTTCGCACTAAATTTTCCATTCATATAATGTATATCATCAGAACATGTTGGAAAGTTGAAATTCAATATTAAGTCATACTTCTGAGTAATTGCAATCGTTTTTATCCTTCAATCTACACTTTATGCAATTTGCCCCTTATGAAGAACAATATCAGTGCCGCGCCCTACTCAATGATCAATCCTTGGTCACAGGTCGACATGGATAAATCGGAGATCGTTCAGTATAGAGCGGATATGAGGGTGATAGCGTGTGGTTATGCGGAGGAGATTGGGCTAAAGCAGCAGATTCTGCAATATCTGACACAATATAAAGAAAGGACTCGTAAATTAATACGAGCCC
>JABHYP010000470.1 GCA_018656855.1 Candidatus Latescibacterota bacterium
GTGCCCTATATTCCGCACTGCCGACAGAGCCTTTAAAAAAACCTCCGGCAGAATCACGGCCGAACCGAGATTGATGTACACACCGCCTTCAAGCCGTGCGACATGACCGGTGAATTTCCTGAAGTCTATATGGCTTGTTTCGCCGATAACCGCACCGTCCGCAGCCGGATGAACATGGATCGTGTCAGTGCCTATGGCAATATGGACAGTCACATCGATGCCGAGCCTGTGACCTGCGGCACAGATGCTGATGTCGGTATGTTCATACCCGGATTCTGCAATCTGCCGCCCGATAGATGCGCCTGCGCCACGCTTTCCCTCGAGTCCAGTTTTCATCGCCTCATTGAGAATGCGCCCTGTTTCCTCAACCATACCGAAGGAACCGTCACGGAGCGTTTCCGCCACATCCTCGGATGTCTCGCCGATATATGATAGTTCAAAGTCATGTATGATTCCGGCGCCGTTCATTGCAACGCAGGTCAGTATGCCCCGTTCCATCAGGTGTATGATAAGTGGGCTGAGCCCGCACTTTATTGGATGCGCACCCATTGCGAGGATAACCTCACGGTCGTTGTCTGAAGCATCAGCTACCGCTTTCGCCGCCCGTTTCAGGTCACGCGCACCCAGCACATCGGGCAGTGAATCGTAGAAATCCGCAAATTCAGTTCCCTCGGAAACAGAACCGATATGCGATAAGTTAACCTTGTGTGTCCGGTCACGTATCGGAATTGTTTTTATCTTCGAAAAGTCCATAGTTCAGATCCCCGTATCCCAAATACCATATTTCAGAGCTCAGGTCAAAGGTTAAGTTAAAGATAATAAGGGGAATAGTAAAGTGTAAAGGGTAAAATGATGAGATTATGGTAAAAGGAATAGATAGAATAAAATACTCATTTAAAAAGTGTTGCAGAAAACGGTTAATAAAATCCTTAATATGTCAATCCTGTACAGGTTCTGTTAATTTTTACAGAAAATTAAGGGTGTAATCACGCTTTTATTTTTGAATTTTAACGATTTACATATATGAATTAATTTTTCCTCATACTCATGAGCAAGAGGCCGCCTGTTCAATAAAATTAAAAATTTATCTTTCCGGGCTTTTTATGCTTTCCCCTGTCCAGCAATACAGGCAGAGTTTTTCTTTAGGGAGTCCAATTGCAGTGACTATATCTTCAATTGATAAGTATCGAAGTGTTGTGACTTCCAGATCTTTAGCAATCCATTCCACCATACGATTATACTTCTCCGAATGAGGATTTGTATATTCTTCCACATTTTCCAGATCGTATCCCTCGATACTGCGGATAGCTTTTCTGGCTGCGAGTTCATTAATGCTTCTTGTGGATAGATTAAACTTACATGGAAACATCAAGGGCGGACATGCTACTCTTATATGAATTTCGGTGGCATCGGCATCCCAGAGTTTCTTGATTGTGAAATTCTTTAGCTGAGTTCCTCTTACGATGGAATCCTCGCATAGTAAAACCTTTTTATCCTCGATAATCTCACGTATGGGAATAAGTTTCATCCTGGCTATCAGGTCACGTGTATCTTGTGTCGGTGGTACGTAGCTTCGCCCGTATCCGGGAGTGTATTTGACAAGAGAACGGCGCATCGGTTTTTTGGACTCCATTGCATATCCCATTGCATGACCTATTCCGGAATCCGGAACCCCGGAAACAAAATCTATATCTATATCACTGTCAAGCTTTGCGAGACATTGACCGCATCTCTCTCTAACAGTCTCCGTGTTTATTCCTTCATAGTTTGAGGCTGGGAAACCGGTATATATCCAGAGGAATGCGCAAATCTGAGTTACAGGTTTTCCTGCACGCTTCTGGACTACACCATTCTCGTTTATCAAAGTGATCTCACCTGGTTCAAGGTACTTGATAATCTCGAAATCAGCATTAGGAAAAGCGCTTGACTCTGAAGTAACAGCATACGCTTTATCACGGTGTCCGATAATCAGAGGAGTATATCCGTACCTGTCTCTTGCAGCATAGATTCCTTCTTCATTCAAGAGCAACAGGGAGCAGGAACCATCAATGACAGAGAACATTTTCTCTATCCCGCCAATTAAATCATCTCCTTGAGTAATCAACTTGGCAACCAATTCTGTCATATTTATTTTGCCTTTGCTCACCTCGCTAAAGGATATCCCTTTTTGCAAGAGTTTGTGAGCCAGTTCCTCAGAATTCTCAATTAATCCATTTGTAACTATGCAGAAAGGGCCAAATTTCGAGTTAATGTAAATCGGCTGCTCATCACAGTCACTTATAACACCTATGCCCTTGTTTCCTTTCATGTGGCGGAAATCTTCGTAAAATTTCGATTTAAACTGGCCCTGGCTTAAATCATGTATCTGGCGTACAAAAATATCTCCCAGAACA
>JABHYP010000471.1 GCA_018656855.1 Candidatus Latescibacterota bacterium
CTGAGTTGGCTTGGTTTTCATTTCCTCAATGTGGGATGGAACAGGTAGATAGGTAATGAGAATATAGATCATGTTCTCCATCCCGATCTCGATCTGAAGACTTTTCATCGCGAACAGAAACGGGATGTTCTGATATTCTCCCATCGTGCCGCCGATTTCAACCATGCAGATGTCATAGTTTTCTGACGCTTTTTTTACCCGGCTCTTTATCTCATCGGTGATATGGGGAATAAACTCAACAGTTGCCCCAAGATATTCTCCCTTGCGTTCTTTGTCGATAACAGTCTTGTAAACCTGGCCTGTGGTAATGTTGTGTGTGCGGGGAATATCAATATCAAGAAAACGCTCGTAATTCCCGAGATCCTGGTCTATTTCGCCGCCATCATCGGTAACCCATACCTCCCCGTGCTCCGTCGGGCGAAAAAGGCCGGCATCGTACGAAATATACGGGTCAATCTTGACCGCTGTAACAGAAAAGCCGTTTTCAATGAGTATTTTTGCGATTGCCGATGTGGCAAGCCCCTTTCCAACACCGCTCATTACGCCGCCGACCACGACTATATATTTAGTGCCGCTATACTCGTTTTTCACGCTTCCTCCCGGTTACTTTTCTGTTTTGATTTATATAAATATACTTTTTTCAGAATAATAAATGCTTCATTTCATAAGCTGCCTTACCGTTTCGAGGTCTTCCTTAGTATCAACTCCAATCGAACGGGAATCAGGCAGAACCACTCCGATACGATATCCATGCTCGAGTATTCGCAACTGTTCGAGCTTTTCAGCTTTTTCGAGGTGTGTCTGTTCGAGTGAGGCATATCGTTCGAGAAATGTGCGCCTGAAACAGTAAATCCCCGCATGAATATATGCCCCGCCAAACTCATCGTCACGATAAAAAGGTACCGGTGACCGTGTAAAGTACAGCGCTCTTCCATGACGGTCAAGAACGACTTTGACCGCATTGGGATCTTCATATACAGCTTTTTCGGCAACCGGCGATGCGGCTGTGGAACAAACTATTTCTTCATCATCTCTGAGTTTCGTACAGACAGCATCTATTACATCCGGTTCGATTAGCGGCTCATCGCCCTGAACATTCACAATTATATCGCCGCCGGTAATCTTTGCCGCTTCGGCCACACGGTCGGTGCCGCTTTTATGGTGTGGGGACGTCATGATTACTTCCCCACCGAAACCTTTTACCGCATCGGCTACACGCTTATCATCAGTCGCAACCACAACCCTTGAAACGGAAGCTGCACGAGACGTACGCTCATACACATGCCGGATAAGCGGCTTACCGTCAATGTCGGCAATAACCTTGCCCGGAAACCGTGTTGATCCGAATCGCGCCGGGATTATTGCAACAACATCTGACATGTTAACATGACCAATTTTTAAATTTTTCCTGCGAAGATAATAATAGAATCAGGAAACGCCAGCATGTACGTACGGTCCTTCGGGAATAACCGCTATAGCTGCATTTTCTCCAAAGCGTGCCTTAACTTTTTTAATTCCATCTTCTATACTTTCAAGCGGTGTCACAAACAGTTTTTTCTGCGTTTCGCGGTCGATACCATCCGAATACAGCCAGACCTCGTGGTTCTCCAGCACATAGCAGAATTTCTGGAACTGCCACTGGTCAAGAACAAGAGAATCCGGTTTCTTGATACTTTCAAGAAACTCCTCAACAGACTCCGTTTCAAGTATCAATTTGGTGAATTCCGGGCTTCCGATACCTTCTTCGATTTTTGCGGCGATAATGAGAATTCCGCCTTTCTTCAGTATACCCTGTGCTGCGGTCATTCCTTTGATTGCCTGATAAAATGTAAGGTCAAGCGGATACCCGGCCGAGGTTGTTATAACCGCATCAACGGGTTCATCAACCGTATCCATGCACTGGGTTTTCATGAATTCGACACCCTCTATATGAGCCTCGTTAAGATCGCCTGCAAATATACCGGTTATCTCACGGCGTTCGTTCAGCGTCACGTTTACAATGAAATCCACTCGCGTAAGCCGTGCAACATACAATGCCTCTTCGTGAAAAAGATTGCCTTCGATCACTCCCTCCACATTCTTTTCATAGGCCATGCTTTCGGCGCCATGAAGCACCTTGAGAGTTTCGAAAGATGAAATGCCGGGTACGACGGCTTTGCGTCCTCCTGAATAACCGGCCATGAGATGGGGTTCAATCAGTCCGGTTGCAATCCGCAGGTCGGCGGCAAGAAATGTTTTATCCATATATATTGGGGCTTTATAATGAGGTGTTTTACCGAGATATTCGTGTGTGTCTGCCTCACGGGACATGTGATTTACCACACGGTATTTTTTTGGTAACTCCTCGCCCAGTACCGTAACAAGCTCTTCTCCTTCATTGGGGCGGTGAATGCCTGTCGCAATGAGAATGGTTATATTTTCGCTTGGGATTCCGGCGTCTTCCAGCACCTGTATGATGGGAGGCACTATCTTTGAATTCGGGACGGGACGTGTGATATCGCTCACAACTATGCAGGCCGATGATTTGCCCCGCGCAATCTCTGCAAGCGGCGGAGTCCCTGTCGGAGATGCGAGACTTTTCAGCGTCTCCCCGTAAGGGTCGGCGCTTACCGGTTTCTCTGCCATTCTTAATATTTTTAACAGGTTGCGTTCAGGCACATCTATCGTTAATCCCTCCCTGCCGTATGCAATATCAACCTTCATTAATCTTTCTCCCGTAATAAATATCTGCACATTCTATCGTAGATTCCTTTGATATTTTCGTATGATTATATTATACTCTTTCTGTGTCGGTATTGCAAGACACATTGGATAAAAATCAAGTGCAAAGGAACAGAGGCATAAGGCAAAAGGCATAATGGTAAAGAATAATTAATACACAATTCTCAATTTCCAATGCCCACTTCTGAAATATGACAACGGACAACTGGCCGTTGACTAAACCATGAAAGGAGAACACCCGTGCGGAAAAAAATCTATAACGCTCTGATACTCACTATTCTTCTGTTGTTACCGGGAAACGCGTTTCCTCAGAGCAATATAACTGTTTTTTCGAGCTACTGGAAACACCGTGCAGACTTATTCCGGATACTTCCCGATTCAAAAAATGAGATCTGTTTTCTCGGCGACAGCATTACCGACGGCTGCGAGTGGGCAGAACTTACCGGAAATCCCGGATGCACAAACAGGGGAATCGGCGGCGATACTGCCTGGGGGCTTATGAAACGCATCGATGAAGTGACCTCCGGGAAACCGTCAAAAGTTTTCCTTATGATTGGCACTAACGATCTTGCGCGGGAGAAAACGGTTGCCGAGGTACGGGACAAGATTGCCGAAATCATCGACACAATTAAGAAACAAAGCCCCGGAACAGTGCTCTATCTCCAGAGCGTCCTGCCCGTTATCGACAGCATGACAGGAAATTACCAGAATAAAAACATCAATCCGCTCAATATCGAGCTGAAGAAATTGGCTGAAGTAAGGAATGTCACCTGGATCGATCTTGCGTCGCATTTCAAGGATGATAGCGGCCAATTCAAGAAAGAGTTTACCGAGGACGGGCTCCATCTCAACGGCAGTGCTTATAAGCTGTGGTATTCGCTGATAAAGAGATACATGGATTAAAGTAACGGCAACAGAATTATACGAATGCCATTCACATCCTCTCCGGCGCCTCCATACCAAGCACACCGAGAAGGTTTTCAAGGGTCTGCCGGACAGCAAGGCAGATTCCGATGCGGCTTTCGCGTGTTTGTGCAGAGTCGGCGTTGAGCACCGGGCAGGCATTGTAAAACGTACTAAAGTGCTTTGCAATATCAAGCGCGGTGTGGGCAAGAATCGCAGGATTCCGTGTTTCAAGAGCTACCTCGAAATCCCGCTCCACCTGCGCGAGCCTGAGTATAAGGTCCCTTTCGATATCGAGA
>JABHYP010000472.1 GCA_018656855.1 Candidatus Latescibacterota bacterium
AGGGTTTTCCGGAGATGGTGGATGTTATTGAGCGGTGTAAACAAGACGGCGTATCGAAGAAGGAGGTGCTCCTTCAACTCGCAGGTGTGGAAGGAGTATATGTGCCGACGCTGTACAGGTCAAAATATTCTGCCAACGGCATCTTTAACGGTATGGAGCCGGTTAACGAACAGGCGCCTTTCCCCGTTCAGTCCCGGATTGTTGAGTCATTGAAACCGGAATATTATCCTGACAAACCTCTTGTCCCTTTATGCGAGATTGTACATGACAGGCTGGCTGTTGAGATAATGCGGGGTTGTTCGCATGGATGCCGTTTTTGCGAAGCCGGAATGAGTTACCGCCCAAGGCGGGTACGACCCGTGAGCGATGTTGTTAACCATGTTGTGAAAGGCATTCTAACAACCGGTTGGGATGAAGTAAGCCTTGTAAGCCTTTCCACAACTGATTATCCGGGAATTGAGAAGGTTGTACAGCAGGCGGGATCACAACTGAAAAGTAAAGCCGTGTCTATATCCCTGTCAAGTCTCAGAGCTGACAATTTTTCGTTGAAAATGGCTGAGGCAACTGCCGGCGGGAGAAAGACAGGTCTCACCTTTGCAGTTGAGGCGGGAACACAGAGACTAAGGGACGTGATCAATAAGAATCTGACGGAGGAACAGCTTTTAAAAACCGTTGAATCCGCGCTGACACATGAATTCAGCAAGATTAAGCTTTACTTTATGATCGGTCTTCCTACTGAGACGGATGAGGATGTGCTCGCTATAGCAGAACTTCTTAACAAACTCAGTGCGCTTTCAAAGCGATTCAAGGGGAGGCATATTAATGTCACAGTGTCTCCGTTTGCTCCGAAACCCTTAACACCATTTCAATGGGAAAACCAGGATTCGGCGGATACAATCGCGAGGAAAACGAGACTTGTAAAGAACAATCTCAGGTCGCGCTTTATTAACATTAAAGAAGGAAGCCCGTTACAAGCTCTCCTCGAAGCCCGTTTCGGCAGGGGCGGAAGAGAACTGGGAGCGGTAATTCTCAATGCATGGAAACGCGGGAGCAAACTTAATGGCTGGTCGGAACATTTCGACGGAAAAATCTGGCTTGACGTCTTTCGTGATGCGGGTATTGCTCTTGAGGAGGGTGGAGGCGGTGTTGAGCCGGGGACTGTGCTGCCCTGGAGTCATCTCCATTTCGGAGTCGATGAGTCATTTCTTCATGCTGAAAGAGAAAAGGCTTTTCAGGGTATTACTACACCTGCGTGCGACAGGATATGCCATTCATGCGGTATGTACGCTCCATTCTGTAATTCACTGAAGAAGGCATCCGGTGAAAATTCCGTGCAAAAACCGGTTCAGGAAAAGCCCTCAGCTCCTTCGATGATGTACGGAAGAAAAAAGAAGCCGGTGCCGGGAAAGAGTGCAACCTCCATACTTCCCGGTACCCGCATGCGTTTACAGTATACTAAGAACAGCGCCAACAGGTTTACGGGGCACCTGGATATTGTGCGAGTATTCGACCGTACTTTCAGGCGCGCGGGTATCCCCGTAGCGTATTCACAGGGATTTCATCCTCACCCAAGTATCTCATTCGGTCATCCGCTCCCTCTAGGGATAAAAAGCAGGGCCGAGTATGCTGATTTTTCCCTGAGCATACCTTTTACGGGTATCGAGGCAGCTTTGCAAAAGGGTTTTCCGGATGGTTTTCACCTGGTTAAAATCAGGTCAATACCGGATAACGCAAAATCTCTTTCAAGCATCGTATCACTCGCAGAATACTTCGTCCGTTGCGAAGTAAACGATACGCTCATCACCAATATCAGCGATATTCTCAAGTGTGAAAGTATCCCCGTTAAGCGCATTACAAAAAAAGGTGAGAAGATTGTCGATATTCGTTCGGGGATTGTCGAAATATCTATCGCCGATGACAGAAGCGGATTCAACATGCTTCTCAGCCTGGATTCCCGTCAACAGGCCAGGCCCAGCGAACTGCTCGAATTGATTTCTGCCGATGGACGGTTAAATGATGTAACTCGTACCGAACAGTATGCTGTTTCACAAGGCAAGAAAATTTCACCGATGGAAATTATATAAGAACTATTTGAAGGAACTACACGATATTAAATACGAATTTATAATTGGGAATTTTCGTTCCTGATATAATGTGGATATGGAATCTGGAATTTAGAATCACAAAAAAGGAGAGAAATTTGAAAACTGAAATAATTATTAACGCGGCAACCCACGAAACACGGATTGCTATAATCGAAGATTCAAAAGTGGTTGAAATATGGGTTGAGCGCCCTGAAAACGAAAGAATGGTAGGGGATATATACAAGGGAACGGTCAAAGCTGTCATCCCCGGCATTCAGGCAGCTTTTGTGGACATAGGTCTGGAAAAGAGCACTTTTCTCCATATTTCTGATGTCAGCGGCAGCACGATTGATTTTGCTGCTCAATACGATGATGAAGGTCTTGATGAAGATATTGCCCCCGAGCCTGAAAAAGTTCCTCCTCCTGCAAAAAGTGGGAAAGGAGCCAAAAGTTCGAAAGATAGGGACAAAAAAACCCCTGCTATTGAATCGATTCTTACAAAAGACCAGGAATTGTTCGTTCAGATTACCAAGGAACCTATTTCTACTAAAGGCGCCAGGATAACATCACAGGTTTCTCTCGCAGGAAGATTTCTCGTGCTGATGCCGGGTAACGAAAAAGTAGGTGTTTCCCGAAAGATTTCATCGTGGACTGAACGCAGGCGTCTGCGTCAGCTTACGCTTAAATACAAGCCCAAAGGATTCGGTTTGATAATTAGAACTGTTGCCGATGGCAAGGGTGAGAAAGTTATTGCATCCGAGATAAAGGAGCTTGTTCAGACATACGAGGAATTGATGAAAAAGGCTGAAACCTTACCAAATCCTTCGCTCATCCACAAGGAAATGGGCATGACATCCGGAATAATCCGTGATCTTTTAAGTGAAGATGTTGAACGTGTGCTTGTGGATTCCAAAGAGCACTATGAAGAGATTCGCAAGTACATTAAAAATACCTCGCCCAAACTTGCCGAAAAAGTAAATCTCTACAGCGGCAAAGAGCCCATTTTCGATCATTTCGACCTGGAACAGGAGATTGAAAACTTATTAAGCAGGAAATTCTGGCTGAAAACCGGCGCTTTTCTCGTGTTCGATCCTACTGAGGCTTTGACAGTTATAGATGTCAACAGCGGGAGGAATATTGGCAAAAAATTAACTCATGAAGATACTATCCTCAAGGTCAACATGGAATCGGCGGTTGAAATTGCACGGCAGTTGAGGCTCAGGGATATCGGCGGAATAATTGTAATTGACTTCATCGACATGATAAACCTGCAACATCGTAAAAAAGTGGAAGATATCTTCGCCAATGCACTCAAAAACGACCGTTCGAAAATTTCCATTTCACAGATAAGCGAATTCGGACTTATGGAGATGACCAGGCAGCGTGTCAGGCCGAGCCTTATCCATACGTTTGCGGAACCCTGTCCCACCTGCGATGGCATCGGAATGGTTCAGGGACGTGATACTACTATTACCAAGATAGAACGGTGGTTCGCACGCGCGGAGGTTTTCGGGCATGAAAATAGCTATACGGTGTTCGTCCACCCTGCCGTATTCGAATTCCTCATCCAGAATGAGGAGGAGCGGCTCTCCATACTCCGGTCGAGTACTAAGCTCACTATCGATATTGTGGCTGATGCGAAAATCGGCATAGATGAATTTCATTTTTTCAGCACGAAGGGCGGTGTTAATGTGACCGATAAATACGGTGTGGGAAATAAGCTTCAGAACAATTTGCCGGAACAGGATATCAAGCCTGTTACTGCAAGTGTTTCAGAAAAGCCTGTCAACGGTAATGAAATTAAGTTCGGTCGTAAACCGCGTCCGAGGAAGAGAAGATAGGAGAATGGAGTTCAAAGTTTAAATTCAAGATTCAAAATGTAAAGTGTAGAAATGATATTTTAAATTCATGAAAATGAAGCAATAATGAGAATTTGCCTACAGTGAATTTTTATCTGTTTATTCGGCACTAATTTCTTTTTTTGAATCTTAAATTTTAAATCTTGAATCTTTCTTTTACCTCACCTCAAATTCTTCAAATAACATCTGTGCTTCATTGATAGCCGCTTGTGGTATGGTAACCACATCTCCGCCTTGCACAAGTTCCTGGTCCATAACTCCCTTTGTCCGGAATCTCTGCAGGAAATACCGTTTTGCACCTGCACATGAAATGGCGCGCATGGTATCAATCAGCTCCTTTTCTGAAAGAATATCAGGATGATATGTCGTTCGGAATTCGTAATCAATATTTGAAGAGAGGATTATCTTGATACTCCGGGAAACGGCTATCCCGGTATTATGTACCTGCGTGACACGGTCATATGCTGCGGGAGGAGCTTTTATATCCATGGCGATATAATCTACAAGCCTCTTCTTTAATATACAGCGCAACATTTCCGGGAAACCGCCGTTGGTATGAATGGCGGTTGAATAACCGTAATCCCGTACCCAAGCCAATAAATCACAAAGCGAAGAATGAATAGTCGGTTCACCCCCGGAAATAACAATACCGTCGAGAAACTCCTTGCGGCTTCTGAGGAACTCTTCAATATCGTTCCGGGAAAGTGAACTTTTAAGGTCACTTTCACTGAGCGAAGGATTCTGACAGTACCGGCACTTCCACGGACATCCTCTTGTGAAAAACACGCCGGCAATTTTACCGGGGAAATCTATGGCGGTCAGCGATTGTATTCCGACAATCGGGGAATCGCATGGTATTTTTTGAACAAGGCTCATTGTTGTTTATGACTCAATAACTTTCTTTTCTTTGAAAAAGTCCCGCTCGACATGCTCGCTTTTTTTGCCGATATTGAATTCGCTGACCGGACGATAATATCCCATGACCCTTGTCCAGACCTCACATTCCTGTCTTTCCACATCCTGTAGCGTTATAGTTTTGTTACTGATAATTGACTGCACCATTTTTCACTCCTCCAAGCCCAATGTTTAAAGGCGTTAGTTGAAATTGATTTGTTATTCAGACGTTGTGTTATGTTCAATTTTTAAGTATTTCTTTTCAATCAGTTCCTGGTCGCAAGTCGGGCAATATTTTATTTCCCCTTTTATATACCCGTGCTTGGGGCAAATTGAAAAAACCGGGGTAATTGTGATATAGGGGATACGGAACTGTGTCAGTGTTTTCTTTGTCAGTTTTTTACATGCCTCGGCGTTAGAAATACGTTCGGCCATGTAAAGGTGGAAAACCGTGCCGCCGGTGTATTTTCTTTGAAGCTCTTCCTGGTGTGTCAGTTCGGCGAAAAGATCGTCGGAATGGCCGACTGGAATCTGGGTAGAGTTAGTATAGTAAGGCGCATCGGGAGTACCTGCCTGAATTATATCGGGAAAACGTTTCCTGTCTTCTTTTGCAAACCGGTAGGTGGTTCCCTCGGCGGGTGTCGCTTCAAGGTTGAACATAGTTTCGGTTTCTTTCTGGAAATCAACAATTTTATCGCGGATATGATCCATGATCTCACAGGCAAACGTATGGCCTCGTTCATCAGCTATGTCAAACGCGCCATCGGTAAAATTGCTGATACATTCATTGACACCGTGAACGCCGATCGTTGAAAAGTGGTTACGCAGGTCTTTGAGATAACGCTTTGTATAAGGAAACAGACCGCAATCTATAAGCCGTTGAATAACTTTCCGTTTTGTGGTAAGAGAGCTTTTTGCAAGTTCGAGCAGGTGATCTATTTTGTCAAATAACGCCTGCTTGTCCCCTTTTGTCTGGTAGCCTATCCGGGCACAGTTAAGAGTCACCACGCCGATAGATCCTGTCATCTCGACAGAGCCGAAAAGCCCGTTCCCGCGTTTGAGGAGCCCACTGAGGTCAAGCTGTAGCCTGCAACACATCGAGCGAACCATGTGAGGTTCCAGATCGGAATTTATGAAATTCTGAAAGTAGGGAATCCCGTACTTAGCGGTCATATCGAACAGCGGTTCCGTATTCGGATGATCCCAGGGGAAGTCTTTTGTGATATTGTAGGTTGGTATAGGGAATGTAAATACCCGCCCTTTGGCGTCACCCTTGCTCATAACCTCAATGAATGCCCGGTTTATCAAATCCATTTCTTCCTGGAGGTCGCCGTAGGTGAAGTCCATCTCATCACCGCCGAGAATCGGTTTCTGCCATTTGAGATCTTCCGGACATATCCAGTCAAACGTTACATTCGTGAATGGTGTCTGTGTCCCCCACCTGGAGGGGACATTCAGGTTGTAAATAAACTCCTGGATATTCTGCAGGACACTGTCATAATCAAGGTTATCGACACGGACAAGGGGGGCAAGGTATGTGTCGAACGAACTGAACGCCTGTGCTCCGGCCCATTCGTTTTGAAGCGTACCGAGAAAGTTTACCATCTGACCGACAGCGCTTGAAAGATGTTTCGGCGGCGATGCCTCTACCTTGCCGGGAACGCCGTTAAAACCTTCTTCAAGAAGCCTTCTAAGAGACCATCCCGCACAGTATCCTGAAAGCATATCAAGGTCATGAATAT
>JABHYP010000473.1 GCA_018656855.1 Candidatus Latescibacterota bacterium
ATCGATAATATAAAACATATGCGACATTGTCATCCATACTCCTTTCCAAGCGAGCCGCATATTTCGAAGCTATCATTGCCACAGGGCTGTTCTGTACCATGACTTTCCTGGAAGGTTTCAACATAATTACCCACTACACACTGTTCAATATGCATCTTTACAGTTCGTTTACGTTCATGATTATTGTACTTACCGCCGTTATATCGACCCTGTTTTTCTCAGTCTACATGGCAACATCCATTGTGGAGAGGATGCGGCTGTACCGTATTGGTCTGGAAGATACTCTCAAGGAGCTTCGCCGGGTTGAATCTGAGAAGTCACGATTTCTGGATATTGTCGTACATGATCTGAAAAGCCCGATAGTTGCAATCGAATCTCTTGTAAACTCAATTCTGTCAGTGCACGGGGACGAATTCGACCCGGAAATTAAAAAACTGCTTGATCGAATTCCTGTCAGAACAAAGGACCTGGTTAGATTTATCAAGAAACTGCTCGAATTTTCGCATATCAGAAAACAGAAACAAATTGAAATGCAGCGGAAAATGTTGGATATATTGCCGATTGTAAATTCTACAGTCGAGATATATTCGGCCATGATTAAAGAAAAGAACCTAACACTGAACGTTCAGTCAGATAAGAATATTCCACCAATAATGGGGAGCAGGGAACACCTCGATAGTATGGTTGGCAATCTGGTATCAAATGCGATACGCTATACTCTCGAAAACGGAACTGTCAGTATCAGTGTCGGCAATGAAAACTACGATGTGATATTAACGGTAGCTGATACCGGTATCGGTATTCCCGAAGAATCACTCTCCAAAATTTTTACAGACTTTTACCGTGCCTCGAATGCAATGAAAACTTCGGAGACGGGAACAGGAATCGGTATGTCGATAATCAAATCAATTGTCGAGGATCATGGCGGCACAATCACCGTTAAAAGCCGTGAAGGCGAGGGGACAACGTTTACGGTGCGAATTCCTGCCGTGTTAGACATAAACGAACTTGTCAGCAAAAAAAATTCATAATAATCTACTCCAAAGCTAAGTAACACTCATATAAACCTACAGTGTTTTGAAAGCGGAGATGAAAAGTTTTTGACTCTTTGAATTTAATCAGAATCAGAATATTTTCCCTATAATAGGATTTGCATTTTTATAAATGCGGCTTAATCTCCTTTCCCTGCTTATTTTCATTTATATTTTGCCTTCCCCCACCATATCTTAGTATCGCATCAATGCACACTTCATAGTTTGAAACATTTCCGGAAAGCGCTTTATTTCTATTGAAACTTTTTTTTCGCATGGCCAGGAATTTATATTCCCGAGAAGCCAAAAAAACACTATGCTGAAGATAAAGGAATAGAGCACGTGTTAGTGAGATTGAAATGAAAGAGACAAATCGTCGAAATTATCAGTGTATCGCCATAATATGTTTGCGACTACTTTTTCGATAACTGTGAAAAATAATATAAATAATTGGAATTTTGTAAATATATTAAATGTATGTTGAGCGCCTGACTGGCAGTCAGGAGGTCGTCGGTTCAATCCTCGCTAGCTCCAGGAGTTTTCATAGAAACCATCAGGAAATATCCTCATTGGGGGAATAGAAAAAACTTTTAACCGTTTAGTATACTTCGGGAGGAACATGTGCAAAAAATGAGAGAAATATTCAGGTTTCAATTGTGTGCCACGTTCATGTCAATAGTGTTCATCGTCAGTATGACATCTACTGCTGTCACAAGCGACCAAGATGTTTCGGAATATCACACGTACGACGAACTTACCGGGTTGCTGAGACAGACAGTCAAATCCGACAGAAACATAGCCCGAATGATATCGATCGGCACAACGCTTGAAAAACGCGACATCTGGCTGATTGAAATCGCCAATCCGGAGGGTGTTCCTATAGAGCACCGCCAGGGGATATTCATCGGAGCGAATTTCGAGGGCGACCACCTGATCGGAAGTGAAATTTCGCTGTATATCGCCGATTATCTCGTGAAACACTACCGCTCCGATCCCGATATCAAGCAAATAATCGATTCATATGTCATCTACATTGTACCCCGTGTCAGTCCGGACGCTGCGGAACGGATGTTCGCTCCAATGAAAACGGGCTCGAAAACAAACACGAATCCCCACGACGACGATAATGACGGTCGTGTCGACGAGGACGGGCCGGAGGATATTGACGGGGACGGTTATAATACCGTCATGCGGGTGAAAGATCCGGATGGCAGTTACATGATCGATCCTGACGAGCCGCAGCTCATGAAAAAAGCCGATCCGAAGAAGGGTGAAGCGGGATCGTACAAGCTGTACCATGAAGGTATCGACAATGATAAAGACAGTTTCATCAACGAAGATCCCCCCGGGGGAGTGGACATCAACCGCAATTTTATGCACGAGTATCCATACTATTCTCCCGGTGCGGGCCGTCATATGGTGAGCGAACGCGAAACCCGTGCGATCATGGACTGGATAATCGCCCACCGGAACGTCGCCCTTATCTTGACTTTCGGAGAAAGCGACAATCTTATCGTTTCTCCAGATGATAAGGGCATCATCAGTTCCAATAAGGTTCTTGACCTGCTTGCTTTCGTCGATGAAAGCACAAAGGAAGCGCGGAATGTCGGGTTATTCGGTAAAAAGTCACAGGAACAGCGCCCCTCACCTTCGCGGGAAGCTTCACTGCTTTCG
>JABHYP010000041.1 GCA_018656855.1 Candidatus Latescibacterota bacterium
AAACATGGTAGAGATGTCTATCCGAGCTTATGATCCCTGCCTGTCATGCGCAACGCACAAGCTGGACGGAACGCTTGCTGTTAAAATCGATATGTTAGATGCAAAGGGGAACCTTATAGATACACTAAAGAATTGAACAATTAATAATGACAAACATCGATTATTATCCGGATTACTGCAGAAAGTCCAATCTTGTTCTTGGTTGCGGGAATGTGTTGTTCGGTGATGACGGTTTCGGTCCTGCGGTGATTGAGCATATTCTTGAAAAAAGAAAAGTGTGTCAGGATGCGTGCTTTCTGAATACCGGGACCAGTTCGAGAAAAATACTATTTAATATTACGCTGAGTGAAAAAAAACCGCAAAGAATCATTATTGTCGATGCAATGGAATGCGGAAAAAAGCCCGGTGCTGTTGTCGAGGTGAGTCTGGACAGTATTCCGGAAAACAAGATAGACGATTTCTCAATCCATCAGGTGCCGACAAGCAATCTTTTGCGAGAATTGCGGGATTTCTGCGGATTGGAAGTTATCATTGTTGCGTTGCAGCCTCCGAATATTCCATCCGAAGTCGATCCCGGTTTGTCCCAAGCGGCGCAATGTTCAGTTATTAAAGCGGCGGATCATATTCTTGCTATTTTGCAGGATGTTAAATGAATGGAGGGATAAAATGGCCTACATTCTGGTCGTAGATGATGATATTGAACTCGCAACGGCGACATCGATAGCTCTTGAAGCTGCCGGACATGAAGTGAGTTACGAGCTGGAAATCGAGAAAGCTGAAAAAAGCATGCATGCAAGAAAACCGGACCTTATCGTTCTGGATGTTATGTTTCCGGAAAGCGACACCGCGGGTTTCGAGCTTGCGCAAAAGATTAGACACTACGACGATGAGCTCAAGGACGTACCGATCCTAATGATGACCGGCTTGAACCAGGAGCTCTCACGCCAATTCAGCTCAGGCGATATCGATCAGTACTGGCTCCCTGTCAATAACTTCCTTGAAAAGCCTGTTGATCTAGAAGTGTTGTGTGACAAGGTATCCGAAATGCTTTCATGAGAAAATAACGGTGATTCACGTTTTCTTTTTTAAGAAATTTCGGATGTAAAAGGCAAAATAATGTCACCATCATTAGACTCAAGCGAATTTGATGCGCTCATTCAGGTCTGCAGAACTGTTAATGCCCACCTTGACCTCGATACGGTTCTTGAATCTGTCATGTCCGTTACCACCGATGTAATGCACGCCAACGCTTCATCCCTCGTCCTGATCGATGAAAATACAGATGACTTGCTATTTCATATTGCGCAAGGTGAAAAAGCGCAGACTATCAAGCAGATACGGATGAAGAAGGGTGAAGGTATCGTTGGCTGGGTAATCGAGAACGGGAAGCCGGTTGTCGATAATGCTGTATCTAAAAATCCACTGTTTTTAAAAAAAGTCGATAAAGAGAGCGGATTTCATACGAAGTCGATTTTGTGTGTGCCGCTGGAAACAACAAACAAGCTCTGGGGAGCGATTGAGGTACTCAACAAAACAGACGGCGGGGATTTTACCCCCCAGGACCTTATTCTATGCGAAGCAATTGCAGGGCAGGCTGCGATCGCTATTGAAAATGCCATACTCCACAAGCAGATATTGAAAAGTGAACGTCTCGCTGCAATCGGGCAGACAATATCCGGGCTTGCACATTGTATCAAGAACATTCTTCAGGGAATCAAGAGCGGATCGTTCATGATAGATCTCGGACTAAGAGAAGGTAAATTATCAAGAGTATCCAGCGGCTGGAAAATTGTTAAAAAAAACACCATATTCATGCAGGAACTCGTTATGGACATGCTCACGTATTCGAAAGAACGGGAGCCTGAGTATGAGCATTCCGACATAAATGAGATGATTGAATCCTTTATCGGCTTATTCAAAACGAAAGCTGATGAAAATAATGTCCGGTTGAAGTGGACTCCGAATATTTCACTGGGAACTGTCGATATGGACCCGAAGGGGATTAAACGGTGCCTGATAAATCTTATTTCAAATGCTGTCGATGCCTGTATGGCTGTGGATGACGGTTGTGTGAATGTTTCGGTAGATATTATCGATGATGTGAAATACTGTATATCAATTTCAGATAATGGCTGCGGCATTCAGGAGGAGGACCGTAAAAAACTATTCCAGATGTTTTACAGTACCAAAGGCTCGAAAGGCACCGGCCTGGGGCTGGTTGTCACCCACAAAATCATAACCGAGCACAACGGTTCAATCGAAGTGGATTCGACACCCGGCAAAGGAACAACTTTCTCAGTTATCCTGCCAAGAAACAAGTTTTAGATAACATCGAAAATTCTTATGATAAAAACAGCGCCAATCACAGCCGCTGAATTGTTGTTAGTTGCTGTAATTATAGATATATAGAGGCGTGTGTTATTTTTTGCGGCTTTATTAATAAAGGGCTTGAGATGTAATTTCAAGCCCTTTACAATCTTTAGAGAAGATGAAAAATATCTTCCTATTTTTTTCGTTTAGCGGTGAATGTAGCCGCCCAGTTTTCTGCCAACTCTGGTGCATAATCTTTTGGTTTCAGGATACGATCATATCCACCAGGTGCTATTTCCCAGTTGACTGTACCCTTCATGATATCTCCATCAATGGTAGCCGTATAATCAAAAAGGGCGGAATGTGACATATAATTAAGTTGGCCTCTGAACTCTACGGTATTACCTTTTACTATCCCCCTTAGTAGTCCTTCAGTAAGTTCACCCTTATAAGTGCCAGAAAGCGTGTCTGCTTTCTGCGCAATGATGGCTGTATGATTTGCAGTGATCCGTGAGAATGTAATAGGAATTGACCACTCACCCGCTACCTGGGCAGGCACACTTTTTTCCTGTGCAATTCCGGCGCCGATAAGACACACAAACAGCAACAGCGTACTGATAACAAACCATTTTCGCATAGTTAACCCCACAATAGATAGAATTTATCGGTAATCATTTCATCAAAGATGATTGATCACATCGCGCTCGAAAAAATCTCTTTAAGCCTTCTGGCTCCTATGATTTCATCGCCTTCCTGTGCAAAGGCGGTTTCAAGATATATGTGATCCCCCCTAATCCGTACAAAAATGCGGGGTGTTCCATTCAAAAGTTGTTTTGCTACCTCCTCGCTTGATATTTTAATTGTATTCTGATCCCATCCAACATCAAGGCTCCAGTAGCCCAAGGGACCTCTAGGTGGATTCACTTTTGTGGTGACTGTGGGTATTTGAGTGATTTGTTCATTGATATATTCAATACTCCTTTTCCATTCTAACCTTAACGCTTCTTGATCAGTGCCGTTGATATAGAGATCGACTGCAGCCAGACAACCCATAATTTCTTCTTTTCCTAATTTGCAAATGCGGCCGAAAGAATGATGAGGGTACATATTCAGAAATGCTGCATCCACAAGATCCTTACGCCCAAACAGTATTCCGGTCGGTTGCGGACCT
>JABHYP010000474.1 GCA_018656855.1 Candidatus Latescibacterota bacterium
CGGCATAAGAGCAAGCACTGACGGTGTATATCCCTTTGTCGTCGGGGGCTCGCCGGCGGAAAGCCCAATCTCACGCTGTGCTGTGGCCACCCTCGTTATAGAATCCATCATGAGTACCACATCACGACCAAGCCGGCGATAATATTCCGAAATAGTAACCGCCACGCGTGTCCCCTGGAGTCTGAGAATTGCAGGCATGTCCGAGGTAACGACGACCACTACGGAACGTTTAAGACCTTCTTCGCCAAGATCGTTTTCAATAAATTCTCTCACTTCACGGCCGCGTTCGCCGATAAGTGCGATGACATTTACATCTGAAACAGCTTTACGCGCTATCATCGCCATTAACATACTTTTCCCAACACCACTTCCTGAAAAAATGCCTATTCGCTGGCCTTTCCCGATAGTCATCACGCCGTCTATAGCGCGAATCTGCGTCCAGAGGGGATCTTTAATACGGTTGCGAGTAAGCGGATTTATCTTTTCGCCAGCAAGAGACAGGGTGTCGGTTATCTGGATCGGCCCCTTATTGTCAATTGGATGGCCGAATCCATCGAGTATCCTTCCAAGCAAATCGGGGCCAACATTTAGCATGTAAGGATTTCCGGTAGCTGAGACTCTCATTCCGGGAGCTATACCGTCAATGTCCCCGAGAGGCATCAGCAAAAGGTGCTTTTCACGAAATCCAACAACCTCCGATAATACCTTCTGTCTGTTACCAAGATCAATCAGGCATATCTCACCGATAGACGCTTGCGGGCCATGCGATTCAATGAGCAAACCGCGAGATTCTTTGATAATGCCGCCGCGCTTTATGGTCGGTGTGGCTTTAATAACTTCATCATATGATGAAAAAGGTAAAGAGTCCATACAGGCCGCCGTGATTATATTTATGTTAATTTACAATGCTTAATATAATGAACACAAATATTTTGTCAAAATATTCACAAAAACATCTATGGGAAAAAGATTACTCACCGGGAAGTTATGAGGGAACTCCTGCATGGAAATGAAAGGTTAAAGAGATTACTTTGAGACATTGAGAAGTTCTTCAACTATCGTATTAATACGTTCTGAAACAACACTTTCGATGATTCCGCCTTCTGTCTCAATAAGGCAGTCGCCTGTTCTTAAGCGTTTATCTATTTCTATTCGAAACTCTCTTGTATTGCCTGCCATGCCAAGCCATTTTTCATGTTTTTTATTAATAGTTATATAATCATCCTGAGAAACCTTTAAAACCATCGTTTCGCTACCTATCATATGAGACATAGCTTCTGCAACAATACTCTCTACAATCGAAGGATCAACCGAAATACTTTTCAGTATTATCTTTTCAGCGATCGCTGCAGCAAGTTCAATAATCTTGATTTCAGTATTCCGTGCAATCTCCCTGCCTTTATTTTTGGCTTCTTTAAGTAAAGAATCAACACCCTTGAACCGCCCGGCGCGTTCCTGTGCGATCCCGTCGGCCATTCCACTGTCATACCCTCCTTGACGAGCCTCCTCAATTTCCGTTGAATGAATCTGTTTATTTGATTCAGTCTGTTCGGTGAATTTTTTGGTGAATTTTTCGGCGGCTTTTTCCTTCCAGCTTTCTATCTCAGATTCAATAATTTCAGTAAATGCGAGGGGATCATGTATCTCTCTATCATAGCTTATACCAGCTTGCGTTGAAACATTTTTCTCCGATTTTTTTTCGATGACAACCGATTCATTCATCTCAACAGATTTTTTTATCACATTCGACAAACTAAGTAAACCTCTTTCTTTGAAATAATAAGAAATTTTCCTCGATATACTCAATAAAACTCAGGGGAAAGGTTTAAATTCATATCTATAGGGAATCAAACAAAAGACTACGGATTATTCACGTTAATCACGAAAGAGACAGATTAATAACATCCTATCAGACAAAAACCTCTCCACCCTCGGCACCGCCACGCACAATAACTATCTGTTGTTCTTCCTCAAGTCTGCGAACCACTTCTACTATACGCTGCTGAGATTCCTCAACAACGCTCAAACGGGTTGGACCGGCATAATCCATTTCTTCCTTAATCATTTCTGCGACACGGTCAGAAACATTCTTAAATATTTTTTCCTGCATCTCGTCAGAAGAGGCTTTAAGAGCGATAGCCAGTTCTTTGATATCCACTTCTTTAAGAACCAATTGAATGGAACGGTCATCCAGGATTGCCAAATCATCAAATACAAACATGAGATTTTTTATGTTCGATGCAAGCTCGGGATTCTCCATTTCCATGTTTCCGAGAATAGATTTTTCCGCTGAACGGTCAACAAGGTTCAAAATTTCAGCGATAGATTTGACGCCGCCAGATGCGGACAGATTACCGGATATTACTTCCTTGAGATGGATATCAAGCACGCTCTCAATCTCGTTGATAACTTCCGGGGAGATTTTCTCCATTGTAGCAATGCGCATTGACACATCAGTCTGAATATCCTCGGGCAGTTGGCTCAACACCTGTGCGGCCTGGCCGGCATTAAGCTGCGACAGAATAAGCGCTATGGTCTGAGGATGTTCTGTTCTGATGAACTCAAGCAGATGGATGGGATCAACATCCTTGAGAAGACTGAATCCTGTCGGATTCAGGGTCTGCTGGATTTTCTTCAACATCTCATCGGCACGCTGTTTTCCGAGAGTTCCTTCAAGCATTTCACGAGCGAAATCAATACCACCTTCACTAACAAATTCAGATGCCTGTAACGCGGCATAATATTCCCTTAAAACCTCAAGTTCAACCTCCGGAGAAATATTTTCTGTACGTGCGATCGTGATGGTAAGCACCTCAATTTCATCTTCGGAAAGGTGACGCATAACCTCGGCGGACGCTTCTCTTCCAAGGGCAATGAGTATAATCGCAGACTTTTCAATGCTTGTGAGTTCCTCATATGTTTTGGATTTTGATCTTGTAGGTTCAAGCATCTTTTAATAGTATCTCCTCTTTTTACAATCCAATTCCGGAAAACCCGAGAAAAATCGTTTTCAGATACCATGATAAAATTATAAAAAGTTTCTAATTCCCATATTTAAGTTTCCCGGTACAAAGACTTAATAGTCTTTGCGGACATTTCTGGTTCTTGAACAGATTTCGCAACAATCTTCTTTAAAAGCTCCGATCTTTCTGAAGGTGCTCCTTCTTCCTCTTCAGGCAGATCAGGAAAAGCCTTTTCAAACTCCTTCTCTGCTGCAATTTTTATCTTTGCCGGATCAAGGAAATTGACGAGATGACGGATGGTGATGAAGAAAAATGCAAGAGCAGCGATAATGGCAATCGCCGTAGTTACCGTTTTCACACTTTCCACGATTGTAGCCCTCACAGCCAGCCCCTCACCAACTCCGACTACTTCCCTTTCGCCAAAAGCCATGCTGACAATCTCAATGCGGTCACCTCTTTCAGCATTAAATCCTAGTGCGGCTTCGCTGACAGACTGGATGCTCGCAATCTCTCCCTGGCTCCACGGCACCGTTTCAACCTGAATTTCTCCCGCTTCGTTTTCCGTTTGGGTCGTTTTACCATCTATAATTACACTTGCAGTGAGCCTTTTTAACTCGCTTCCCGGCCTCTTGATAAGATTCTCGACTATACTGCCCGTGTCGTAATTTGTGTTTATCGTTTCTTGTCCGCCACCATCAGCATTGGGATTGGTGACTTCATCCCGCACCTGGCTCACAATAGCGCTGTTTTCCTGGTCATAAGTTCTTGTCTGACGCTCGATACTTTCAAAATCAATATCCGCATTCACAGTCACCAGCGCAATACCCATTCCAAAAGCGCCATCAAGCATCCGCTTGACCTTATCAGCCAGCATATTTTCAAGGGTAAATTTGAGTTCCATCATCGTGCTCGACTGCATGGCAATTTCGTCTTTTACAGGTTTGCTGAGCTGGTTTCCTCCTGTATCGAAAACAGCGACATCCTGTGGTTTAAGACCTTCGACAGCGGCAGAAGCAACAAGATTGGAAATGGCTTCGATAGACCGGGGTGGAAGCGATCTACCGCTCTTTAACTTGAGGAGAACAGTGGCAGTAGGCTTCTCCTGAACTTCCGTAAAAACCCGCTTTTCCGGTATAACAAGAAGCACACGGGCAAACTCAACCTCATCAAGCGTTCTGAGAGTTCTGCTAAGCTCACCTTCAAGTGCCCTTTTATAATTAATTTTCTGGAGGGCATCAGACATACCGAAGTTCGTAGTGTCAAGTATCTCATACCCGACAATACCGCTTTCAGGCAATCCCGTAGCGGAAAATTCGATTTTAAGTCTGTCTGCCTGGTCGGCTGGAACTTCAATGGCGGTGCCATTCTGGGTGATTCGGTAGGAAATTTTCTGTTGTTCAAGTTGGGTAATGATTTCGTTGGCGTTACCTGCATCAAGCTGGGCAAAAAGCACAGTATAATCGACCATTCGATCGCTTAACGTGCCAATGAATAGTGCGGCAATGAGTAAAGCGGATAAAATACCTCCGGATATAACCTTCTGATTCAAGGTCATACCGACCCAGACATTTTTGAGTCTCTCAAATAACCTTGTAAGCATTTCGAACATGTGCGCGCCTCCGACGAATATACAACGGCTTGTTAGTAAAGCCATTATTCCCGGGGCATCATTACACCGGCATTCTCATGACTTCTTGATAGGCTTCCACAATTTTGTTGCGAATCTCGAGCATAAACTCAAGAGCGGTATTCGCTTCCTCAACCGCTATCATTACTTCGTGGACATCGGTAACTTCGCCCGTTGCAAGCTTCTCAATGGACATGGAAGCCTGGTTCTGTAAGCCGTTAACCTCAGTGATAAAATTTTCCAGCGTTTTACCGAAAGATTCGCCATTTTCTTTCGCTTGGTCCAAACCCTGTTTAATTAGCGGATCAAGACCCTGCTTACCTACCCTGGTAATCGGATTATTCACTGGTCATTCCTCCAACAGCACATACTGTACAAAGGGTATATACTGTTTATACATACTACATTTTGTGTAATTTAGGATATAATATTTTAAATGTCAACTTAAATTATTATTTTTTTTTAATTTTTTTTACATTCTTATAATAAAATATTTAATTTAAATTGCGTTATTTCTTTCATCTTTCAGATAGGATTTTATTGAAAGAACATTTTCAATAAATCGTTTCGTTTCACCGGGCATTTGATTTTTCCTGATCCTGTTCGGTCCTGCGTTCCATGCCCACAACATATGCGGTTCATCGTATTGTTTTACGAGCCATGCTATATATTTAACACCAGCCTTGATATTCTCTTCAGGATCGAGCATATTACTAATACCCATAAAATCAGCCGTCAACGGCATAATCTGCATCAGCCCTAATGCCCCGGCATGCGATATTTTGTACGGATCTCCATTACTTTCAGTATAAATGATGGCACGGACAAGATCAGAATCAACATTGTACTCTTCAGAATATTGCTGTATGTGCTGTTCCCAGGGACTAATGCTTTGAACAAGGTTTTCCGGTTCTACAATCGAGGAATCGATTCTCAAAAATTCGAAAACATCCTTCTTTTCTGGTATAGTGATATGAGGAAGCGCAGCGTCATAAGGCGGCTTCACTTCTTTTTCTGTATCAATTTCTCCCCCCACAACAATTTCAACCCTGTCGGCTGCATTATTTATGCTTAAATTAATCAGAAAAATGGCTGTTACAAAAACAACCATATTGAAAATAATAACAAACCTTTTTTTGACAGAACTCGAAAAACAAGGCGAATTCATCCTAAATTTCAAAATCAATAGTGCCTCCTGTAAATTTTTCAAATACAGTTTTTTTCCCAGCGAAAGTGTAAATGGTCATCTCCATATCGGAAACCATCACCATCTCATCAACCTTTTTCTCCATACCGGTGTAAATCTCATGTGAATCTGCGGGCGTTAAATCGGCATTTTTTGCAAACCCGGAAAATTCTGCTTCCTGGTTTTCTTTATTACGCTGGGCTTCTTTATTATATGTAAATCTGTTTGACCTTGTGGCTGTAGATAATTCAATCATGAATGGATTCCAATCTTACTAAATTCCTTACTAAATATTCCATATTCCAGATTTTTCTTTTACATTTTACACTTTTGCACTCACACGTCCACTTTCATATCTTATTATATTTCCAGTGACCTTGATATCATTTGTTTTGCAGAGTTGATAACGGTTATGTTCGCATCAAATGCCCGGTTCGCTACCATCATATCAACCATTTCTTCCACTATATTAATATCCGGATAGGTTACATATCCCTCGGCATTGGCATCCGGATGAGATGGATCATAGACAACGTTATTTTTCATATTTGGTATATCGATTTCCTCACCCTCAACCAGTGGAGTTATTTTCTTTCCCTTTCCCAGAGGTTCTACTTCCGAGATATGCCCGTGGCGCGTGTGCTTCATCTTCTGCATAGCATTATTCAGCGCAAGAGGAAACGGCTTTTCCGGGTCGGACTTCATGACAACCTGTTTGCGAAGATACGGATTACCATTACCGTCAACATTAGTAACCGACATATTTGCAATGTTCGAGGATATAGCATCAAGCCTTTTACGCTGGGCAGTCATTCCCGAGGCCGCAATATCAATCGAACGGTAAATGTTTCCCCTGAAGAGGCTTTCCATGTGACTGATATTTTTCATATTACTTATAACTTTCCTTTATTTCGCCCCATGAGCGAGTAAAACTTTATCGTCTTCCGCGAATACACATTCTAAGCTGATTGAACCTGTTATTCAAAAGTTTCGATCCCATGTTGAAATCAAGTTGAACCTTTGCCAGATCAACCATCTCCTGGTCAATGTTGACATTGTTTATACCGTTCCAGTACCCGTTTTCAACCTTTTCTACATTAGGCTTTATGTTCCTTACCCAGTTCGGGTCCGGCATATGACGGGGATCTGTTCGTTTCAAATTCATCCTGTCCATCTTTACAGCCTGTTTCAATACCTCGTCAAAACTGACA
>JABHYP010000475.1 GCA_018656855.1 Candidatus Latescibacterota bacterium
AAGCCGCGAGAAGGATATAACAATCCGTCTGCTTGACAGTTGCGGATTCCCCCACATCAATCTCGGCCGTTGCGGCACATCCCCTTTCAGTCTCGCCTGCGAGTTACCCGCACGATGTGCAAGATTACTCGCAATTATCCGCAGGGAAACACCCGATATTATGACAGCGATTGGCGGGACTTTTATCGCCCCCGTGGGCAGGTTGACCGGAACAACGGCGGTAACCTTTACGGATACCGAAAATGCCACTGTTTCAAACGCAATCTCGTTCCCACTGACTCACCACCTCGTTGTGCCCTCATGCTATAAAAAACCGGTAAAGCGAAAGGTAATTAATTACAACGGCTATCATGAACTGGCATATCTTCACCCGAAATATTTTTCTCCCGATTCTTCGGTTCTGGACTTGCTTTGTATGAAAGAGGGAGAAAAATTTGTGATTCTGCGCTTTGTTTCCTGGAAATCCGGGCATGATGTCGGACATTCCGGTTTGTCGCCGGATATGAAACGAAAAGCTGTTAATATGTTTTCACGTCATGCCAGAGTGTTTATTTCTTCGGAAAGCGAACTTCCACCGGACCTTGAACCGTACAAAATCCCTATCTCACCCAAACAGATGCATGATGCCCTGTATTATGCGACAATGCTCTACGGGGAAAGCGCGACAATGGCATCGGAGTGCGCGGTTCTGGGAACGCCGGCAATTTATCTCGACAATGCCGGAAGAGGATATACCGATGAGCAGGAGGCAAGATACGGTGCTGTTTTTAACTTTACAGAATCGCTGGAAGACCAGGAAAAATCGATTCTTAAGGGTATTGAGATTTTAAATACAGAAAATGTTAAAAACCTCTGGCAGGCAAAAAGAGATAAGCTTTTAAACGATAAGATAGATGTCACAGGTTTTGTGGCGGATTTGGTTGAAAAGCTTGCGGAAAGATAAACATGTGTGGAATTGCAGGAATAATTCACTTCGAAAAACAGCCTGTCAGTTATAATGACCTCGCGGTCATGGCCGAAAGCACTATCCATCGCGGCCCGGATGGCGGTGGAATAGCGATGCTTTCCGAATATCCCGAGTTATGCCGCTTTTTTTCTACTGACGAACCGGCGCCTTCCGGAGGGGGGTATCATGCCGGTTTTGCTCACAGAAGGCTTTCTATTATCGATACTTCCCCGCTGGGTACTCAGCCCATGTCACTCAACCTTGGCGAATTGTGGATCACATACAATGGCGAAATCTTTAATTACGTCGAACTGCGCCGCGAACTTGAATCTCGCGGCAGGCACTTTAAAACCGCAACCGATACGGAAGTCCTTTTACAGGCTTACGATGAATGGGGAATCGAGTGCCAGGAGAAATTCAACGGCATGTGGGCTTTCGCTATCTGGGATACACGTCGACGAAGACTTTTTATCTCGCGCGACAGGTTTGGTATAAAACCCTTTTATTATGCATACAAAAGAGGAAGATTTGTTTTTGCCTCCGAGCCGAAAGCGCTGCTCCGGCTTGAGGGGATTTCCTCTGATCCGGACGAGAGGGCAATTGCGGATTATCTGGTACATTCCCGAGTTGACTGTTTTGAATGGACATTCTTCAGGGATATAAAGAGGCTTGAACCGGGTTGTTATTTTGATATACCTTTTGACGCCGATACGCTTCCCGAACCCCGGAGATGGTGGAACCTGACGGACAGCCTTTTTGAGCCTCCCGAATCCGACAATGAATGCCGTGAACAGTTCCTTGAGCTTTTCACATCATCGGTAAAATTAAGACTGCGAAGCGATGTGCCGATCGGGACATGTCTTTCGGGAGGGCTTGACAGCGCGTCAGTGGTTTGTGTAGCGAGACCCTGGCTGCAAAAGGGGAATCAGAAAACATATTCAGCCGTGTATGATCCTTCGTTTGACGAGGACGAAACAAAATATATCGATGAAATAACCGGATTTATTGATGTTGAAAGCTATCGTGTCAAACCGACCGCTGAAACTTTGCTAGAGGATATCGATGAACTTATCAATGTGCAAGACGAACCTTTCGGATCTACAAGCCAGTACGCGCAGTATAAGGTTTTCCAACTCGCTCGCCGGAGCGGAACAACAGTGACCCTTGACGGGCAGGGAGCGGATGAGGAACTCGCGGGGTATCACTACATGTTTCCCGTTCATTTCGCCGGATTGCTGAAACGCCTTAAGCCGCGTGAAGCATGGCGGGAATTTTCAGCATACAGGAACATTACCGGAGTTGCTCTGAAACCTGCTTTCTTTTCAACTCTGGCGGGATTTTTATCGCACCGGTCAATGATACGCTGGGCAAACCGTTATGATCCGGGCAGAAGTGTCGGCTGGGTGAACGGTGAAATTATAGAACGTGCAAAAAATATTCGTGAGCCGGAGACTCCAAGATCTCTCGAATGGCTGAACAGGAGGCTTTACGAATTATTCATGAGATCAAGCCTTCCGGCGCTTTTGCGGTATGAGGACAGAAATTCGATGGCTTCTTCCATAGAGGCAAGGCTTCCGTTTATGGATCACAGACTGGTATCGTTTCTTTTTTCACTTTCCGCCCACCAGAAAATTCGAAATGGCTGGACAAAGTATGCGATGAGAGAGGCGGTACGGGGCATCATGCCCGAAAAAATCCGCCCCAGAACCGATAAGATTGGATTTGCTACACCGGAAGCAGGATGGTATCGCAACGAGATGCTCCCCTACCTGCGCGATGTACTGAACTCATCAACTGCGAAAAGACGCGGCCTTTATAATATTTCAAAGCTCAATGACCTTCTCGATGCAAACGCATCGGGAAAGGTGGATGCAGGCAGGGCTATCTGGCGGGTGGTGAATCTTGAACTGTGGTTCCGTCGTTTTATCGATTAGACGCATTGCTTGAGTAGCATCTGAATGTTTAATTGTAAGTTTTATGGTTTGTAGATTTTTTTAACGGTAAATTGAATATTATAATTTTGGATGATGTTGATGGTGGAAGACAGAAAGTTAGATTATGAAAACATACTGAAACGTGTCCTCACCTCGGCAAAAGCAAATGATTTTGCAGGATACAGTAAATTTGACGCGTTAAACAGTCCCCTGCTTAGCGTGCTTTCCCTCAATAATAAGTGGCTAAGACTGATGTACACGCAAACTGTCAAACAATGTCCGGCAAATATCCGGCCACTCCTCGGTGTCAGAAAATCCCGCAATCCCAAGGGGATAGCCCTGTTTACACGTGCGTATCTATTTCTGTACGAAGCGACCGGCAACCAACAATATTTGAACGAGGCTGAATCTTTGCTTCAGTGGCTCCTTGACAACCCGAGCCTGAAACAACATAATTTATGCTGGGGATACAATTTTACATGGCAGAGTACACTTTTCCTCCAGAACATGTTTGAGCCGAATGTCATTGTCACCGTTTTTGTGGGGGAGGCGCAGATTCATGCGTACAGAGTAACGAAAGAGGAAAAATATCTGG
>JABHYP010000476.1 GCA_018656855.1 Candidatus Latescibacterota bacterium
CGTGGAGGCGCGGTTCACCATAACGAATATGGCGATAGAGGCAGGCGGAAAGAACGGTATCATCAATCCTGACGAAAAGACGCTGGAATATGTGCGCAATCGCAGCAGCGAAAATTTTACCGTCTATAAGTCCGATCCTGACGCCGAATATTCGGAAGTAATCGAAATTGACTGTTCGATTCTCGAACCTCTTGTGGCATTTCCTCACCTGCCGTCAAATGGACGAAAGGCCGGAGATTCAGGTGACATTACCATCGATCAGGCATATATCGGTTCATGCACAAACGGCAGAATCGAGGATTTGCGCATTGCCGCTAAAATTCTCAGGGGAAGAAAAGTGGCTGACGGAACACGGTGTATTGTGGTCCCGGCCTCCACAAAGATATGGCGACAGGCTAATACCGAAGGTCTTTTCGACATCTTCGCGGATGCGGGATGTGTTGTGTCCTCGCCGACATGCGGTGCATGCCTGGGCGGATGGATGGGTGTGCTTGCCGCGGGCGAACGTTGCATATCAACTACCAACAGAAACTTTGTGGGACGTATGGGTTCACCCGAAAGCGAGGTGTACCTGGCAAGCCCCGCCACTGCGGCTGCTTCCGCTGTCACAGGGCATATCACCGATCCGAGGGAGATGTTGTAAGGCATAGGGACAAGGCAAAAGGCAGAAGTGAAAATGTTAAGGGCAAACCCCTGTGTTTACCCTTAACAAAAAAGGCACAAGTAGGGGCAAACCTTTGTGTTTGCCCTTAATAAAAAAACAGGCACAAAAGCACGGAAACAGAAGGAAAAAACAAATGAAAGGTAAAGCTCACGTTTATAAACGAAACCATATAAATACGGACGAAATTATTCCGGCACGTTACCTTGTGACTGATGATGAGCACGAACTGGCTCTTCATGCAATGGAGAGCATCGATCCTGATTTTGTCAAAAAGGTACAGCCCGGCGATATAATTGTGGCGGGCGGAGATTTTGGCTGCGGATCATCGCGTGAACATGCCGTATGGGCGCTGCGGGGCGCCGGGGTGGCTTGCGTTATCGCTGACAGCTTCGCTAGGATTTTCTTTCGGAACGCAGTCAACAACGGCTTTCCCGTTGTGGAACTCGAAGAAATCACTGTGGAAATTGAGAACGGGGATGAGCTTGAGGTAAATCTCCGCGAAGGTATTCTCAAGAATAATACAAAAGGCAAGGAACTATCGTTTACTCCCCTGCCAGACTTTGCGTTTAAAATCGCTGATGCCGGCGGGCTTTTGCAGTCGATAAAGAAATAACAGTATTTTATGGATTTATATTTATTTTTAAACGGTAGTGGTTTGATTTATCAAACCCTCCCATTATCATAAGCACAACGTACAAAAGAAATTTTTTTAAGAACTTTATTTTTTATTGGATAATTCAAATTAAATAACTTACTTTTTTATTACAGGAGAATATTTTGAAACGTATAGCTATAATTGGCGGTGACGGTACAGGGCCGGAAGTAGTAGCGGAAGCATTGAAATGCCTCAAGGCAGTTGCTGATAAAGTCGGTTTTGCCTATGAGACCGAGAATTTTGACTGGGGTGGAGACCGCTATCTGAAAACAGGGGAAGTACTACCTGAGGATGCAGCAGAAACGCTCAGGAAATTCGATTCTATTCTTCTGGGCGCTATTGGCCATCCCGATGTAAAACCGGGCATTCTTGAAAAGGGTATACTCTTAAACCTGCGATTTGCACTCGACCAGTACATTAACCTGCGGCCTGTGATACTATATGAAGGCGTAGAGACACCTCTTGCGGGCAAAGGCCCAAAGGACATAGATTTTGTAGTCGTCCGCGAAAATACCGAGGGACTGTATGTCGGTACCGGCGGTTTCATGAAAAAAGACACCCCGGACGAGGTGGCGGTACAGGAGTCGGTTAACACACGCAAGGGAGTCGAGCGGTGCATCAGGTTTGCTTTTGAACTTGCGCGCAAACGCAACAAAATGAACAAGGTAACGCTCTGCGGAAAGACAAATGTGCTTACCTTCGCCTGGGATCTCTGGGAACGTACATTCCATGAGGTCGGAGCGTCTCAATATCCCGAAATAGAACGTGACTACGCTCATGTTGATGCAACCTGCATGTGGATGGTGAAAAATCCCGAGTGGTTCGATGTGATTGTAACCGACAACATGTTCGGCGATATTATTACCGATCTTGGCGCCGTAATCCAGGGAGGAATGGGTATCGCGGCAGGCGGCAACCTGAATCCGGAGGGTGTTTCTATGTTCGAGCCAATCGGCGGAAGCGCGCCAAAATATACGGGGCTCGGCAAAATAAATCCGATGGCATCCATATTAAGCGTGCAGATGATGCTTGACCAGTTCGGCGAAACAAAAGGCGCCAAACTGCTCGAAAATGCCTGTATCAAGGTTATTTCAAAAAAAATGAAAAGCATGGGCGCGGGCAAAATGGGTATGACCACATCTGAGGTCGGTGACAGCGTTGTCGAGCAAATAGAGATACTTTGATAGAGAAAAAACGCTTATCCGGAAATTTCAGAATAATGCAATTATTGGGGATTATTCTTACATTTCCCCTCTATTTTCAAGAGAGATGAGTTTGAGATGTGTATATGTATAACATAGAATAATGATAGCTAATAGACGAAAGCACCCATGAAAACACGAAAAGAAATTGAAAAAACGTTAAAACGCCATAAGCCTATAATAATTGAACGTTTTAATGTCAAAAAAATTGGTTTTTTCGGTTCTTACGCTTGCGGAGAAGAATCTGAAGCAAGCGATGTAGATATTCTTGTGGAGTTTCATGAAAACATCGGGTGGGAATTTTTCGACGTACGGGAGTATCTTGAGGAAATTCTCGGAAAAAGAGTTGACCTGGTTACAGTGCAAGCATTAAAACGGCAGTTAAAAAAAGAAATATTACAAGAAGTAGTGTACGTATGAAAAGTCGAAATTATGTCGTATATATCGAAGATATTCTTGAATCAATGGATAAAATTGAACGGTATATCAAAGGGTTGAATTTTGAGACATTTAATCGTAATGATTTGATTATGGATGCTGTTTTAAGAAATCTAGAAATTATCGGTGAGGCGTCGAGGAATATTCCGAAGAACATCAGAGAAAAATATCCCGACATTTCATGGAAAAGAATGATTGGACTGAGGAACATTGTCATTCATGAGTATTTCGGGGTTGATAATGGTATCATCTGGAAAATTATAAGCACTAATTTACCAGAAACGAAACCAAAAATTACATCAATGCTGGATACTTTTAGTGAATAGAGCTATTGACACACATTCAATTGCTTCAAAGTTTATTAACACTGACCTCTGAAAGCTGGCAGTTCGAAAATAATAGATGAGTTTATAAAAGGGAATGACGTTGGAAGAAAAATCTGGAAACACGAGCATTATAGAAGTATATGATACTACCCTTCGTGACGGCGCACAGGCAGAGAACATCAGCTTCAGTATCGAGGATAAACTCCTGATTACGGGAAAAATGGACGAGATCGGAATTCACTATATTGAGGGCGGTTACCCTAATCCGATTAATCCAAAGGACATCGAATTTTTCCGGCAGGTAAAATCTCTACGTCTGAAACAGTCAAAAATCGCAGCGTTCGGTTCGACACGGAGGGCATCGAACACCTCCGACAACGATCCCGGGCTAAGGGCTATGCTCGATGCCGATACGGAGATCGTTACGATTTTCGGTAAAAGCTGGATTCTTCATGTGAAAGACGTGCTCCGTATATCCTGCGATGAAAATCTCAGACTTATCGAGGATTCGGTTCGGTTTCTCGTGTCTGGCGGAAGAAGGGTATTCTTCGATGCCGAGCATTTTTTCGACGGTTTCAAGGCCGATGCCGGATATGCGCTGAAGACACTCACAGCAGCCATGGAAGGCGGCGCTGAAATTGTTGTACTCTGCGATACAAATGGCGGCACGACTCCAGATGAAATCGCCAACGCCTGTAGCGAAGTTAGTGAACATGTTAAAAGCCCATTCGGCATTCACTCCCATAATGACAGCGGCTTGAGCGCGGCAAACACACTTACCGCGGTCGAGTGCGGCGCTGTTCAGGTTCAGGGAACGATTAACGGTATCGGTGAACGATGTGGAAACGACAACCTTTGCACAACTATCCCGAATATTGCTTTCAAGCTGGGCCATTTGTGCCTGCCGGATGAAAGTATGCGGGAACTCATGGTATTTTCACGATTCGTTTCCGAGATAGCCAACGAATATCACAATCACCGCCAACCCTATGTCGGGGAGAGCGCATTCGCACATAAAGGTGGCGCGCATATCGACGGGGTTCTGAAAAAACATAAGTCGTTCGAGCATATTAATCCGAAGCTTATCGGAAACGAGAGACGATTTCTTCTCTCGGATCAGTCCGGCAGCGCGACAGTTTTTGCAAAACTGGAAAAAACATACAAGGATCTCGATAAAAACGGCCCCAGGATTAAAGCTGTGCTCAAAGAACTTAAAAAGAAAGAACACGAAGGTTATCAGTACGAGGCTGCACAGGGATCATTTGAACTTCTCGCCGCAAAAATCATTGACGGCTGGGAATCACCGTTCACACTCGGAGGATTCAGGGTGATTACCGACCGCCGTGAAGATGGAGACATGGTGAGCGAGGCAACGATAAAACTTACGGTGAACAATAAAGAAGAGCATACAGCCTCTGAAGGTGACGGTCCTGTTGATGCGTTGAACGGAGCACTTAGAAAAGCTCTTAACCGGTTCTATCCAGGTATTTCATCAGTGCATCTTGAGGATTACAAGGTACGAGTGCTTGATACCTCAAAAGGAACCGAGGCTAAGGTCCGGGTTCTCATCGAATCCTCTAACGGCAATGAAACATGGGGGACAGTAGGAGTGTCGAAAAACTTAATCGAGGCATCGTACATAGCGCTTGTGGACAGCCTATCGTACCAATTAATATTGGAGCGAAGAAAGTCCGGGAGGAAGTTATGACTGTACAGCGCAGACGAACTGCGAGACTGGAAAAACTCCCCCCGTATCTTTTTGCCAGGCTCAACAGCTTAAAGCTGAAAATGCGTCAGGAAGGAATCGACATCATCGATTTTGGAATGGGAAACCCGAATATTCCGGCGCCTGAGAATGTGGTCAGCAAAATCCGTGATGTTGTTCTCGATCCAAAAACACACCGGTATTCCGCATCACGGGGCATTCCTAACCTTCGAAAGGCTATTTGCAGGCAGTATAGTGAACTGTACGATGTTGACCTCGACTGGGAAAGTGAATCGACTGCCCTTCTCGGATCAAAGGAGGGACTTGCACATTTAATGCTCGCTCTACTCGACCCCGGCGACTCGGTTCTGGTGCCGAACCCGACCTTTCCGGTACATATCTACAGCGTGGGAATCGCGGGCGGGAATGTTATTGCCATCCCATTAAGGGAAAAAACAGGCTTTATACCGGCGCTGGAGGATATAACACGTGAAATCTGGCCGAAACCGAAAGTCCTGCTGCTCTCTTTTCCCCATAACCCGACGACTGCCTGCGTTGATCTTGATTTCTGGGGTGAAGTTGTCGATTTCGCCAAGCGGTCAAATGTAACTCTTGTTAATGACTTTGCTTATGCCCGGATGGGTTTTGACGGCTATACTCCTCCGAGCATGCTCCAGATTCCGGGCGCAAAAGACATCGCAGTGGAGTTTACAACCATGTCGAAAGTTTACGGTATGGCAGGATGGCGTGTCGGATTCTGCGTCGGCAACAAGGATGTAATCGAAGATTTATACAGTATTAAAGGATACTTTGACTACGGCATTTTTACGCCTGTCCAGGTGGCAGCGATAAATGCGCTCGACGGGCAACAGGATTATGTACATAAAACTGTAGAAATCTACCGAAATAGAAGGGATGTGTTTGTCGACGGTCTTGCAAAGATAGGCTGGGAAGTCCCGCGCCCGAAGGCGACTATGTATTTATGGTGTCCTATCCCGGAAAAGTACCGGTCGATGGGTTCCATTGAATTTTCCATGAAACTCCTCCGCGAATGCGAAGTTGTTGTTTCGCCGGGAGCGGCATTTGGCGAATTCGGGGAAGGATATGTTCGCATCGCGCTTGTTGAGAACGAGCAGAGAATCAATCAGGCAATCAGAAACATAAAAAAACATCTGTTCTGAGGGAGGTTTTGGTTGAAAGACATTGACGGGGGAGTAACAGCGCCTGCCGGTTTCAGGGCCGGAACCA
>JABHYP010000477.1 GCA_018656855.1 Candidatus Latescibacterota bacterium
CATCCTCGCGGATACCGTCGCCGTCGCGGTCAATCAAACCCATGCTGTCAAGGTACGCACCGGATTTTTCAAGGTTATAACCATATTTCATTGTGTCCGGATTATACCAGAATTTATTGGCCGGCGTTTCAGGGCCGTACTGAGGCTCAGCAAGGCCGCCGAATACTGTTTTTGAAATTCCTTCACGATCCACAGCTGATGCCATTGCCTTTCTCCATCTCACATCAGAAAACCATTTTAGTTTATGAGGCGCAACATAAGACTTGCCGCTTTCATTCTTTCCCGGGCTCAAATTGAACCAGAACATGTTCTGCCCCATTCCCGAACCAAGGTTGGCCACTTTGTAATCATGCGTATCAGCATCGCGTTCGATTATCGGCACATCCGACAGTTTACTGATACCGGTCATGTCGAGATCGCCGGTTTGAAACATGAGCATATTCGTTTCCGTACTTCTCACTGTAACATAAATAATACGATCAAGATACGGCAGCAGGTTTCCTTCCCTGTCAATCCGCCAATAGGAAGGATTTCTCCTCAAAACCGTTTTAACGCCGGATTCAAACTTTTCGAGAAGATAAGGGCCGCAAGTAACGAGTTTCTCAGGCGCCCAGCTTATGTTATATGCCGAGTCAAAAGTCCCCTTCTCAAGTTCCGGTTCAAGTATGTGTTTCGGAAGAATAGGTACTGAACCCCCAGCCCACATCAAAAAAGGCGCAAATGTCGAAGGAATCGAAACCTTGAACGTAAATGAATCTATCGCAGCGCCTTTAAAAGGTTCACCGTTGACACGCATTATATCGGAAAGGCTGTTCTCTACTCGTGGATCATAAATAGCCCGATAGGGAAATTCCGCATCATACGCGGTTACCGGGACACCGTCGCTCCATAACACTCCCCGGCGCATGTGAAATGTCAGTTCAAGATTGTCCTCTGAGAACTCCCACTTGTATGCCAGCGAAGGGACAAGCTCTTGAGTTACATTATTCATCCCGACAAGAGAGGAAAATATTCTGGCTATAATATCTCTGCTCGATGTTTCGGAAGAAACGACCGGATTAAACGTTTTCGGATCACCGAGAGCGCCAATTAAAACACGCCCGCCGTATTTTCCCGGCTCACACTTTGCAGTATCGGCATCTACAGGAACGGGATTGGAAACATGGAATCTCGGTTGTTCAACATGACGTTCCAGTGTGCCCATAATGACAAGGAGATATATAATAATTATTCCGAGTAATGCCAGTACAAGCTGTCTCATGGCTGCCTATTTTATGTATTTATCTCTATTTATAAGCCCAGTATCAATTTCAGAGGCTTTTTCTTCATATCCGGAACGTCCCATAAGAGCAAATGCGGCTACCTTTCCCGCTTCGACACCTGGCTGGTCGAGAGGATTAATGTTGTAAAGCCCGCCTGAAAACACCGTTGCAACTTCCAGCATATAAATAAATCCGCCGACTGTATAAGGTGTCACTTCAGGAAATGTTATGGTCATATTGGGACGATTATTTTTCGTGAGAGCATATATTGTGCCGAGTCTTTCAGCTTTAATAAGTTCAGCCATAGTACGTCCGCCGAGATAATCCAGCGAGGACGTACCTTTATAAGCAGGTTCCATCGGAAGTTCGTTTTTAAATGATTCAACCGCCATGATAGTGAAAACCTTGTCGAAAGGCCCCTCGACATACAACTGTACTTGCGAGTGCTGGTCGGTAACTCCGATAGCTTTTACCGGTGTCGGGCCGGCATTGACAACGCTGTTATCAAGGTTATACTTTTTTCCGAGGCTTTCTGCCCAGATCTGACGAAACCAGTCAGCAAGGCCGTACAATCCCGACGAGTATGGCATCATTACCGATATTCTTTTCCCTTTCTCCTTGTCAAGGAGATACTGGTACATGGAAAAGAGGTATGCCGGATTGTCCATTACATCCGCAGACTCAAGTCGTTTGTCCATCGCAGCAGCGCCCTTTAGAAGCTCTTTTATATCTATTCCCGCACAAGCTGCCGGTAAAAGGCCGACAGGTGTAAAAACGGAAAACCGACCACCTACACCGCCCGGGACAACGAAGCTGGCGATATTTTCGTTGTCTGCAATTTTTCGGAGGTCGCCTTTTTCCGCATCAGTAGTAATAACAACATGCTCGCGCCAACGCTGCCCCACCAACTTCTCGAGCATATCTTTTACAAGGAGAAATGTTCCCATGGTTTCTGCGGTTGAACCCGATTTCGTTATAATATTGAAAAGCGTTTTTTTAGGTTCGGCAATGTCGAACATTCCCGAGAGGAAATCAGGATCGATATTATCCGCAAAAAACATCCTCATGCCGTTCTGCTTTAGTAGATTTTGAAAAGGGTGGCATAACGCCATAACCAGGGCTTGTGCGCCGAGCGCAGAACCGCCTATGCCCACATTGACAAAATTTTCATATTTGTTTTTCACCGTTTCTTCATATTTTAAAATACTATCCACTCTTATATATGGAAGATCACGATAAATATATTCTCCCGCTTCTCTCCGTTTTTTCAAATCAAGATGAACGTTATATGCGACTTCATAGAGGGAATTGAGAAGCTTGTCCGATATACCATGTTCTCCAACCGCATCTTCAGTCAGATTAGTAAAATCAAAAACAAGATCACCTTTCATTATTCAACACCCATCCTTTCAAACCGTAACGTTCCATGATAAGACGTCTTGCGCCTTCAAGCTCAGAATCTGTCGGATAACCTGTTTCCAATTCAATACATAATTTATTTTGAAACGCATCTTTGAGATAAGACTTCAGACTTTTGTCACTGAACGATCCGTTTAAAATTGCAGACAAATTTATCGAAAAATCCGAAAACAACTGTTTTTCTTTATTTGCCTGGACACAATTCTTCATGTAGTCAGCTATTTTTTCATATCCTGAGCCTGTCAGAATCGATCCCTGCTGCAGAAATGTATCTTTGAAACGCCTCTGCGCACTTCCAACAAGCTTTTTTCCGTCAACTGTAATCTCGAACTTTGAAGTACTTAAAAAGCACGGTAAAGCCCGCTTATTTGCGGCAGGCTTTCCTTTAAAGGCGGTTCCGGAACTCAATACAGCTCGAATGCCAAGCCTGTTAATTCCCTCACATAAAACAGCACTTATCTTACTGTATGTTTCGCTTATGGTTCCGCCGAAATGCCTGTCG
>JABHYP010000478.1 GCA_018656855.1 Candidatus Latescibacterota bacterium
CAACGGGGCGTGCATCCGTCTTGCACCGCAGAAGGATTGGGAAGTCAACCAGCCGACTCAACTGAAAACTGTGCTGCAGACCCTTGAGAGAATCCAAAAGGAGTTCAACAGCGCACAGTCAGACGGGAAGATGGTTTCGCTCGCCGACTTGATTGTCCTGTGTGGGTGCGCAGGTATCGAGCATGCTGCGAAGAATGCCGGTCAGGATGTGACCGTACCCTTCACGCCGGGACGCACGGATGCATCGCAGGAGCAAACCGACGTGGAGTCATTCGCCGTACTCGAACCGGCTGCAGATGGTTTCCGTAACTACCTTAAAACAAAATACGCCGTATCAGCTGAGGAAATGCTGGTTGATCGGGCGCAACTGCTGACGCTGACCGCTCCTGAGATGACGGTTCTTGTTGGCGGTATGCGTGTTTTGAATGCCAACTTCAAAAAGTCTCAACACGGCGTCTTCACCAAACGGCCGGAGACGCTCACCAATGACTTCTTCGTGAACCTGCTCGACATGAGCACGACGTGGAAGGCAACCTCGAAAGACGATGACGTGTTTGAGGGGCGTGATCGTATAACGGGCGAACTCAAGTGGACCGGCACCCGTGTCGACCTTATCTTTGGTTCGAACTCCCAACTTCGGGCATTGGCTGAAGTCTATGGATGTGAGGACTCCCAGGAGAAATTCCTGCACGACTTTGTAGTGGTGTGGAATAAGGTAATGAACCTTGACCGTTTCGACCTCGTCTGATAGTGCTCAACGTCAGCTCGTTTGGCAGTATCAATCAAAAAGGATCAAGGTAAAGGGATGAGGTGATCTGTTTAAATGAACTACCCCGCAGCAAGCTACGGGTAGTTCATTTTTGTTTTAATTGCTTATTAAAACTGTTGAATAATTTTCATAAACTGTTTATAATAATATAATGAATAAGGTGGCGGAAATCGAATCCGCGGCTAGTCATTTTTAGCCTTTATTTTAAACAACGAAATACAAAATAACCTCTTATATATAATCATTATACCAATCCTCGCTGTCATTAACTGTTTTTTCACAATTCATCATATTTTTGTCCACAAATGCTCCCGTATAGCTCCCGCGAATATCCTCAACTAAACTTGTCAGAATAAAAACAAGACCAAGTGTGTGAAATGCAAATTTTTTCTCAATAAAATCACTAATAACTTGACATACGGATTATTATTTTGTATTTTTTGAGTAGCATATAATTAATTAACGTGTTACTTTTTTGGGGAAGAACAAATGAAAAAACACACCTTGATTCAAAGTTTACCTATGTCTGTTGTATGCGGAGTAATAATTTTGCAGTTATTTCATGCTCTCACAGCTTATGCTGATGAAAGTGAAACCCAAATCTACAAAATTGATCCGGTCACGGTTATTGCAACAAGAACACCGAAAGAAACGCTGGATACGCCGGCGAGCACTTCTGTAATAACTGAAGATGAAATCAGGGCTTTCAATTCCGAACATCCTTTCAAACCCCTTGAAAAAACCGAAGGAATCTGGCCCCGTCAATACCGAGGTCTGGCTGATTACTGGGCACGTTCGCTTATCAGGGGACACAGGGCACTTGTCCTTGTTGATGGCGTTAACTGGTATGATTACGGTTATTATTATCATACCGGCGCCATTCCTATGCCGGACGTGGAACGGATAGAAGTGGTCAGAGGACCGTTCTCCGCTCTCTACGGCTCTCTGGCTCAGACCGGGGTGATTAATTACATAACAAAAATCCCCGATGACAGGGAAATAGATGCTTCTGCCTCGTATGGTGACTGGGGAAGCCGGTATTACAGTTTCAGGATTGCCGACAGGCCTTTTGCAGAAAATGGTTCGGATATCACATTTCCATGGATGAAAGACAAAATTGGAGATCGTTTTTTCTACTCACTGAGTTTTAAATCACGCACATCAGACGGTTATGTAACTACACCGTCATATAAAAGTTTTAGCTCCGCCACCGAAGGAGCACTTGATCCTGACATACCCGTGACAACCGGCTGGGAAAAAGATATAGATCCGCAAAGCGGTAAAGACCGATATAAAATCGGTCATCAGGGTAATAACTGGTACGATGATTACGGCCTGTTTTTCAAAACGGGTTATGACGTTTCACCTGACACCCAACTGTGGTACAGCCTGAATGTCAGCAAATTTGATTACGGGTGGCGTGACGGTAAAAGCTTCCTGAAAAATTCTGTGAATCAGACATTATATGATAACAATGTTTATATTCAGGATGCAGGCTCAACATATCTCACATCTTTAAGTCCATCTCTGTTCACGGCAAATCCTGTGGAGAAAAAATCCATTACTAACACGCTTCATTTCAACCACTCCAAAACAGACCTAGTGGATATTGAGGGGCTTTTCAGCTACAATGACAAGAAAAGCGGAAATCATTATATCAGCAGCAGCAGATACAAAGTTGAAGATAACTACCTTGCCCAGGTCGATCTGTCGGCCACATTTCATCTTTTAGATAATAATGCCCTGTTGACAACAGGATTTCAGGGGATTCAGGAAGGTGCCACTGTAACGGACGAAAACCTTTCCGATCCGTACGATACGTCCAGTACCTTATTCATGAGAGAAAAAACCGCCGGTAAAAATCGTACTTTCGGCACATTCATACAGGCAGAATACTCGCCGTTGTATTATCTGACTCTTTATGCCGGCGGCAGATATGACCACTGGTGGGGTACCGATGCGAACTACTATTCCAACCTTTCCGGAGAATACAGTACCGATCATCCGGACACGGACGACGGAAAGTTCAGCCCGAAAATATCAGCCGTGTTTCGTCCTAAAGAAAACGGTACCATCAGGGCTTCCTACGGTGAAGCATTCACCGCTCCTTCGCTGTATTACAGAACAGCGAGCTATTACTGGGAAAGTGGCGGAACCAGGTCAATAGCAAGCCCGAATCCAAATCTCCGTCCGACAACGAATAAGTCTTGGGAGATTGGCACGGAGTGGGAATTTCTAAGAAAACGGATACGGTTCAAGTCAACATATTTCAATAATGATTTTAAGGACCTGATCGTCAATCAAGAAACCACATCAACGCTTTCAGACGGCACTCAATTGATTGAGAAAAAAAGGGTCAATGCCGAAGAGGCCGTGGTGCAAGGAATAGAAACATCGATTGAAACTGTGCTTCCGTACAATATAAAATCGGGTCTCTTTTATGCTCATAACTGGTCTGAATATACGAAAACCCAGGCGCTTTCAAAACTTGGCTGGGAAGTGGAAGAAACGCCGACAGATATTTTCAGTTATTGGTTAGGTTATTTCGGTCGGCGCCTTGATGCCAGTGCCAGCTACAAGTACAGTGACAGCAGGTATGACGATGACTATTGTTCCTATGGGAACACTTCATATCGGGGAGATGATCCCTATCATGTTTTGGATGCCAAAGTGACTTTCCGGTTAATGGAACACGTTGCCCTTTCTCTTTCAGTTGACAATATTTTTGATAGTGAATATTACGAATATTACCGTGCTCCCGGACGGTTTTTGCTCAGTACCATGTCTGTTTCGTATTAATAATGTCGCGGGCTGAAGCTGATTAATTTTCACCTGTCACCAGAATCCGGTGGAGGCGATAGAACATATTAAAAAAATATTATTTCAGTAAGGTCTGAAAGGGACAAATGAAAACACTGATAAAAAACTATTGGAATTGGAGAAGCGCCAGCTATAACTATGATGTAAATAAATCAATTACTATTGCCAACACCTGGGAATCGATCTTACGGGAATTAACGCCGGACTCTACCGGTAAGCGCGCGTTGGACATCGGAACCGGTACCGGAGATTTTGCTGTATATCTCGCTCGTCTCGGATGTAAAGTGACCGGGATCGATATATCCGAAGCGATGATTCACCGTGCGGAACAAAACCCCCTGGCACAACAACACACGATCGATTTCCGACCAGGAGATGCCGAGGAACTTCTCTTTGACAGCGAGACGTTCGACATCGTAGTATCCCGAAATCTATTGTGGACGCTTCCTCATCCGGAAAAAGCGCTCAAGGAATGGCGGCGGGTATTAAAACCTGATGGTATATTGGTGATATCCGACGGATTGTGGCTGAATATCACATGGAAACGGCTCCACCATCTGGTGTACAAGCTGCTCAAAGGGGGTGGACGTAACGGAAGCCTTGCTTCACTTCGTTTTTTCTTAACATATGCATTTATCCAAAACATGCTTCCGTTCTATGAAGGGTTATGTTTCGATAAGGCTCGTATACTCTTACAAAATGCTCGTTTTAATAATATTGAATCCTATGACGCCTCCTGTTTCGGGATGAATCCATATGCGGGGAAAAATTATAAGAACTCTTGTTCTCCTAATTTTTTTATAG
>JABHYP010000479.1 GCA_018656855.1 Candidatus Latescibacterota bacterium
ATAATCCAATGCGCCACGAACCATGTGCGCAGCTACAACCTGGCTACCGGGGATTTGATTTGGGAGGACGATGGACTGACTGTAAATGCCATTCCCACACCGGTTGCGGCCAATGGAGTAGTCTACGTTACCAGCGGCTTTCGAGGCAACGCGCTTCGTGCTATTCGATTAGCCGGAGCAAAAGGGGACATCAGCGGTTCTCCTGCCATACTCTGGTCATATGACAAATATACGCCGTACACACCTTCCCCGCTGCTTTTAGGAGGTTTGTTGTACTTCCTGAAAAGCAATAACGGGTTTCTGACCTGCCTGGATGTTTCTACAGGTCAGCCGCACTATTCAAATCAGCGGCTGGAAGGCATCGGTGGTGTTTATTCCTCCCCGGTAGGTGTGCAAGAACGGGTATATATTTTGGGCAGGGAAGGCGTCACGCTGGTACTTCGCCACGGTCCCGAATACAATGTTATGGCGACAAACACACTGGATGACAAGTTTGACTCGTCACCGGTTATCGTCGGCGACGAAATATACCTGCGGGGATATAATTATCTCTACTGTATCGCCCGATAAAGTTGCCATCTTGGCATACAATGCATTGGTTCAGCAGGTAAAAGTCTTTGATATTGGTTATAGAAATCAGGAGGCTCGCAAACTTGTGTACGATGCTTCGAACCTGACATCCGGAATTAATTTCTACAGTGTGGACGCCGGATATGCTTATGTTACGGAGAAAATGTTTGAAATAGATTCTGACGCTTAAGCTATTGTGTAAATAGGATATACCGATGATCCGGTAATATCATACTTCGAGGCATATGGTATCAGAGGTTTTATTCCCAAGCCGTATAAGCTTGAAGAATTAAGGAAGGTTTTAACTGAAGTATTATCAGAGTAAACTTGAAATTATTTTATATGAAATAGGTTATATAAATAATTCAAGGCAGTTTTTTTTGTTTTGACAGTTTCATTGGGGTATATAACTTCTTTAATTGAATGCAAATCACTTTCTAAGTGATGTGTCGGTAAGTCAAATAAAAAGCAATTATCTATTTCATTTTCGAGCCATGCTACATGTTTCAATATTTCCTGTTGTGAGAATTTTTTTAGAATATCCACTTTTCCCCTCACTGGTTTGGTTAACGGCTTAGATTAAAAAAATATAAATAATTGTTTGGTATCACTGTGAGTTTCGAAGGAACTAATGTTTTTTTTGGTTTTCCCGAATCACAGTGATACCTATTTGATTAAAAGAGCAAAATCTGTGCCATCAGTGTGCCAAATCTAATTTATTTCTATAACATATTTTAATACAGTGCATTATGTAAATTATTGCTTGAGAGGTTTGTTGATTATAAAAGTCATGAAAGTTTTAAAATGTCCAATTTATGGAACAAAATGCCCGAATATCAGTCATTATTTTCATTTTTAATTCATTTAGGTGGATAATAAAGTGTACTATTCTTTTGTAAAAAATGTTATTAATAGAATTGTGAAATCTATCTTTGCTGGAATATGATTGAGCGCTTTAAAAAGAGAATGGGATAAGTGAGACGAAGGAAGATAGTGGTGTTGAAATAGTTCCAAATGGACTATAAGTTAGAATCCTATGTGAAGTTGATATTAGTAATATCGGTTAAGTTAGTCTCTCTAAAGACAAGAAAACCTATTAGAGTATTACAAATGACAGATGCTTCTCAACTTAAGCATGTTTGTTTGTAATGTTTTAAAATCTTTTTTTTAACCACTTTTTTGTTATTTTTATTTTTGCAATAACCTTCAATAATCTGTCGCCCTTCATTTTCTGTCAGAAACCTATTTCTGTATTTATTCATGATATTAACCTCAATTTATTAATATTTAATTTTGTTTACTAACAGCAAAATACTTCACAAATGATATGTAAATTCTGCTCTCTAAGTTTATTATCGGCAATAAGCAATAAACTCTTAATATAAGTTTGTTATATATTTTATGATAAACAGTAATGGATAATATGAATTTAATACAATTTTTCAGTGTTGTTTTTATGAAGACGGGATAAAACTTCTTTTAGTGAATTTAACTCAATTTCATAGTGTTGTGATTGCAGGTCGCATTCTTTGTATACATCGATTTCATTTTCGAGCCATGCTATATGTTTAATTATTTCCTGTTCTGAAAATGTTTTTAGAATATCCATTTGCCACCTCATAGTTTATTCAAAGGTTGTAGGATTTAATAAAGATCCTTAATTGCAAAGATGCCAATTACTCTTTCATTATATCATGATTAGCAAAATCCGTACCATATGTTGCGCTAAATCTGATCAAATTCTGTAACATATATCAATACAATATGTTGCGTAAATCATTGGGCAGGTTGTTTGTTGTTTATATGTAATGGAAGTTTCAAATATCGAACTAATGGGGAAAAAATATCCTACTTTCCAAAAAATATTTCGATCATTTATTTGATTTCAGTGAATATGTTTACTGTCGGGTTCTTCGCTTGTGTCTTTGTTTAACTTCACCTTGACTTTTTCCATTAGAAGTGTAGATTTAAAATAGAACATTTTTAAAATGACCTTGCCTTGAAAAGTCAAATATGATATGGATGATATCAGTATAGAGGAGATTCTGAAATGTATAGAGGGAAAAATTGCTGGGAATTCATGAATTGTGGACGCCAGCCTGATGGAATAAATGTACAAGAATTAGGGGTATGTTCTGCTACACAAGATACTTCTTGTGATGGATTAAATGGAGGAAAGAACGCCGGCAGAATTTGTTGGGCTGTGGCCGGTACTTTTAATGGCGGTGAAAAAGAAGGGACATTTACTGAAAACCAGGTGACTTGTAAGTCTTGTGAATTTTTTAAATTGGTAGAAAAAGAAGTAGGTTTATATACTTTTAAGTTTATGAAACCGAGGTAAAAACAGAATACTGATTAGTCAAATTATTGTATAACAAGATTATAAAATCGGATTAATTAAAAAAAGCAAAATATTTTTGTATTCACATTTGAAATAATGGAGCTACACAATGCCAACACTAATAAATGAAAATACTCTCGATAAGGCAGCTTCAATGCTAAAAGCGCTTGCTCACAATGACCGCCTTCAAATAGTTAACTTACTCCTTCAGGGCGAGCTAAATTTTGGTGAAATCCAGAGGGTAATTGGCACAAAACAGTCTAATACATCTATCCAACTCAGTAAACTTAAATGGTGTGGAATACTGAAATCAAGGTGGGATGGTAATAAAGTGTACTATTCTCTTACAAACGACAGTATCAAAAGAATTGTGAAATCTATCATTGCTGGGATATGATAAAACATTTTAAAGCGAATGGGATAAGAGAGACAAGAAATATAGCGCTGGTGAAATAGAAATGATTGAAATCGATAAAACAATAGTTATCTAACTCTATAAATGATAAAAAGAGAGAAGGCAGGTAAGAATATAATAACTGCTATTTTTAATAAGATTAATTAAGAAACATTAATACCATTGAGAAAATCTTATGGCAATACAAGACTTTGAAAACTTGGAAGAGCTTGGCGATAAAATTGCAAATTTCTATAAAATTGCACTTGAATTTGAAAAAAGCGGATATGATGTAGAGAAAAGAGATAAAGATAGTAGTAACAATTATGGATTTATTGTAATAAAAAAGGATGAAGATATAGATTCATATTTTCGTATCAATTTTATTTATAATTTTATCAGTGATAAATCAAATGTTTTTTTTGAGCGTGGCACATTATCTGATGGCAAGCCATATATGAAAGAATCAATTAGGGATGTAAGTAATATGTATTTGACATTATCAAAGTGCACAGACAGTGTATCAAAGAATATGATAACATTTCTTTACACTCATGGTGACCGATTCTCAATTGTTAATGTGGAAACAGATATGAACTTATCCAGAGTGTGTGCTTTTGATAAAAGAAAGTTTCTACAAGGAAAGGAAGTTCCAAAAGAAATCCTGGACAAACGACGGGAATTCAAAAAAGTGACCTAAATACTTAAAGTGAAGTAAATTTGATTGTTAAAGCCAATTAAGATAAAGGTTATAGAATGAGGCAGATATGCCAAGCGGTCTTTACTTCTGCTCACTGAAACAAATGGGCTGAACAAGAAAAGGAAGATGGTGATGGTGAAATAATACGATATAAAATATGGAGATATTCACCTTATATTCGTAACTTTAATAAAGAATTGGAGGATTAAGCATGGAAAAAGAAAAGCGTAGGAAATGTGCTAGACGCCAACAAGAGATAGAAGTACCTGCTGAAAAACGCGAAGAAACTGAGAGACGTGGAAATTGCCGCCGGTCTGGAATTGACCACCGCTTGGAGCAGGCTGAGGTTTCAGATGAGAGACGTTCAGGCAAAGACCGACGTAGTGAAGAATGATTCTGCACAACTGCGCGACCTGAATCCGATATATACAGACAGGATTGAGTTTGTGCCGTTAGAGGAAGATGGTGTTGGTGAAATAGGTAGTGAAATATTGTAACAATGTTCGCTGCTCCGGTGGAGTGACATATTGCGCGGACAGCCGCAATGGCAACGGAAGCACTACATACCTGTAGTGCAAACACTGAAGTACAGGGCATGTTTGAACTCTCAATAGTAAGGATCAATCCATGAGTATACATGATAATCAAACACGCCGTGATGTGCTCAAGTCAGGATTGGC
>JABHYP010000480.1 GCA_018656855.1 Candidatus Latescibacterota bacterium
ATCGAGCCAGAACCACGGTTTTGCTCTTAAATCCGGTTCGATACCGAAAAATGATTCGCTTGTTACCCACATAAACCTCAATGACAATACTATCGAGGGGATAGTTTCCAAGAAGCTGAAGGCCTTCAGTGTTCAGTATCACCCCGAGTCTTCCCCCGGCCCTCATGATGCGGACTACCTGTTCGACCGGTTTGACAGCCTTATAAAAGAAGGCTGAGCGGGTAAATTCCGGCATGGAATCTACGACATATATAACCTCATACAACATCTGTTTTTCTGTTTTAATAAATTTTTAAGTGATAGGATAAAAAAGGGTATTAAAGGATTTCACATCCTTGACTTCACCCCTTTTTTTTTGTAAATTATACATCTAACTTTAAAAATTCCTGTTTTCAACTTTTTGAACTGAGCATAGTGATTTGTTGAACCAGTTATGTTCATATAAATGAGGAAGTTATTCAAAATATACAAATAACAATCTCACATTCAAATATTCCATAAGGAGTCAGAATGAGCGGGAAAATGATTACCATTGACGGTAACACCGGAGTGGCGACTGTAGCACATGCGATAAACGAAGTCATCGCCATCTATCCGATTACTCCATCATCGGGCATGGGAGAAGTTGCTGATGAACTCAGCGCTAAAGGAAAGAAAAATATCTGGAGTACAATTCCGACTGTTGTGGAGATGCAGTCTGAAGGCGGAGCAGCAGGCGCTGTACACGGCGCGCTTTCGACCGGCGCACTGAGCACCACTTTCACCGCCTCACAGGGATTGCTCCTTATGATTCCGAATATGTACAAAATCGCAGGGGAACTGACTCCCACCGTATTCCATGTTGCCGCTCGTACTCTCGCGACACATGCGCTTTCTATCTTCAATGATCATGGAGATGTGATGGCGTGTCGTCAGACGGGATTTTCTTTGATCTCCTCTGCAAGCATACAGGAAGCTATGGATTTCACCGTTATCTCCCAAGCCGCATCGCTCGAGTCTCGCGTTCCGTTCCTGCACTTTTTCGACGGTTTCCGCACCACGCACGAGGTTGCGAAAGTTGAAGTAATTGAGCACGACGTCATGCGTGAAATGATAGACGATAATATGATAATGGAACACCGTATGCGCGCGCTTTCACCCGATCATCCAACCATCAAGGGTACGGCGCAGAATCCCGATGTATTTTTCCAGAGCCGCGAGACTGTCAATAAGTATTACGATGCAGTCCCGGCAATCGTCCAGAAATACATGGACAAGTATGCAAAACTTACCGGGCGTCAGTATCACCTTTTTGAATATGTCGGAGCGCCTGATGCCGAGCGTGTGATGGTGTCGATGGCGTCCTCATGTGAAACAGCGCATGAGACGGTTAAGTATCTCGTTTCGAAAGGCGAGAAAGTCGGTCTCGTCAAGGTCAGGCTTTACCGGCCGTTCGATGCTGAGGCATTTGTCGCGGCTCTGCCGGAGACGGTCAAAGCGATAGCGGTTCTCGACAAAACAAAGGAACCGGGCGCAACCGGCGAACCTTTATATATAGATGTCCGCACTGCTGTTGGTGAAGTCATGGGATCGGGCAGTTCTCCTCTGAAAGAATACCCGATGATTGTCGGTGGACGGTACGGTCTCGGTTCCAAGGATTTCAGTCCTCCAATGGCCAAAGCTGTTCTGGACAATCTTAAGCTTGAAGATCCGAAAAACCATTTCACTGTTGGTATAAATGACGATGTATCCAATACAAGCCTCGAGTTTGACACGTCGTTTCATATCGAGGACAGCGGATTCAGCGCTATGTTCTACGGCCTCGGTTCTGATGGGACAGTCGGCGCCAACAAGAATACCATCAAGATTATTGGCGAGAACACTGACAACTATTCTCAGGGCTACTTTGTGTACGATTCCAAGAAAGCCGGCGCCATTACGACCTCGCATGTACGTTTTGGGCCGATGCTTATCCGCAAGCCCTATCTGATTGACAGGGCAGAGTTCCTTGCATGCCATAATTTTTCATTCCTCGAGAAATACAATATGCTCGATAAGCTTGACGAAGGAGGCACATTCCTTCTGAACAGCCCTTATAAAGCTGACGAGGTCTGGGATAAAATACCCATGGAAGTTCAGCAGCAGATCATTGACAGGAAATTCAAGTTCTACGTGATAGACGGTATCGACCTTGGACTGAAGCTCGGACTCGGCTCACGTATTAATATGATAATGCAGACAGCGTTCTTCGTGATATCAAAGGTCATTCCCGAGAAAGATGCAATCAATCTTATCAAGGACGCCATCCAAAAAACCTATGGGAAAAAAGGTGAAAAGATCGTCCAGATGAATTACAACGCTGTTGACGAAGCCCGGAAAAACGTATTTGAGGTCAAATATCCCGATAAAGCGACTTCCAAGATACACAAACCGCCAATCGTTCCCAGTCATGCGTCCGAGTTCGTCCAGAAAGTGACTGCTGAAATCCTGAAGGGTGACGGCGATATGCTTCCGGTAAGCGCAATGCCGGTTGACGGTACATACCCGACAGGAACAACGCAGTATGAGAAGCGCAATATTGCCGTGCAGATTCCCGAATGGACTCCAGATACATGTATCCAGTGTGGCCAGTGTTCGTTTGTATGTCCGCATGCTGCTATCCGCGTAAAAGCTTATGATACCGCAGTTCTTGACAAAGCGCCTGCGGCGTTCAAGTCTGCCGACGCTAAAGGCCCAAGCTTCAAGGGTATGAAATTTACCGTCCAGGTGGCCCCAGAGGACTGCACCGGCTGCGGTATGTGCGTATGGAACTGCCCGGCTGTTCAGAAGGATGCCGACGGCAATAAGACCGACCGTCATGCAATCAACATGGTCAGCCAGTTCGAGATCAGAAAACAGGAAGCGGAAAATTACGATTTCTTCCTCAATATTCCGGAAACCGACCCATCGCTGTATAAGCGCGACTCGGTGAAGGGAAGCCAGTTTATACGGCCTCTCTTTGAATACTCGGGAGCATGCGCCGGCTGTGGCGAAACCCCTTATG
>JABHYP010000481.1 GCA_018656855.1 Candidatus Latescibacterota bacterium
AAGGCCGCCGTGGAATGCCAGGCTTCCGGCCGCCCTATCCGGCACAAGAAGGTTTGTGGGGATTTCCAACGTTAGTAAATAACTGCGAAACCTATGCAACGGTACCCTGGATAATGAGAAATGGAGCCCGTGCATTTTCAAAATTGGGTACGGATAAGAGCAAAGGGACAAAGGTATTTTCGCTGGCAGGAAAAATTGCCCGCGGCGGACTTATTGAAGTACCGATGGGCATAACCATTCGGGAAATTGTCGAGGAAATCGGCGGTGGAATAGAAAACGGCAGGCAATTCAAAGCGGTTCAAGTCGGCGGTCCCTCAGGCGGTTGTATCCCGGCTGAATTAGCCGATACCAGAGTTGATTATGAAGATTTGACGAAAGCCGGTGCAATGATGGGATCGGGTGGTTTATTAGTGATGGATGAAAATGACTGTATGGTGGACATCGCCCGTTATTTTCTTACTTTTACCTGCAATCAATCTTGTGGTAAATGCACCTATTGCCGTATTGGTACCCGCCATATGCTCACAATTTTAGAAAATATTTGCGCTGGGAAAGGTACGCAGGCTGACATACAAAAGCTTGAAGAAATTGCACATAAAACCAAACAGGGAAGCTTGTGCGGATTAGGGAAATCCGCTCCCAATCCGGTGTTGACCACGTTAACATATTTTCGTGAAGAGTACGAAGCGCATTTAAACGGGATTTGTCCTGCGAAACGGTGTCAGGAACTGATATCGTATTCTATAGATGATAGTTGTATCGGCTGCACGATTTGTGCGCAAAAGTGCCCGATGAAGGCAATTTCTATTACCCCTTATCAAAAGCATTCAATTAATCAGGATTTATGTATAAAATGCGGGACGTGCAAACAGGTTTGCCCGACAGAATCTGTGGTGATTTTGTGAAAATGATAAATCTGACAATAAATAATCAGCCGGTTTCGGTTTCGGATGGCAGCAAAGTTTTGGATGCCGCTAAAATGGTGGGAATCACTATTCCAACACTGTGCCACAGTAATGGATATAAACCCAACACTTCCTGCATGATCTGTGTTGTACATGAACTGAAAACAGATTCGTTGATTCTTGCCTGTTCCATGCCTGCAGAAGATGGTATGCACATAGAGACGGATAATGAAAGAGTGCGTGAAGCTCGTAAAGATACGCTTGATTTATTATTAAGCGAACATGTCGGAGATTGTGAAGCGCCCTGTGAGCGAACTTGTCCGTCCAATATGAATATTCCGTTGATGATAAGGCAGGTTAAAGATAAAAATCTTGAAGAAGCGATAATTACCGTTAAGGCAGATATCCCATTACCGGCGGTCCTTAGCCGAATCTGTCCCGCGCCCTGTGAAAGAGGCTGTAATCGTAAATATTATGACAATCCGGTTTCAATATGTAAATTAATAAGATTCGTTGCTGATGTCGATCTGGCAAAGAAATCGCCATACCGGCCTGACATAAGACCAAAATCGGAAAAAAAAGTGGCCGTTATCGGCGCCGGACCTACAGGACTTTCCGCCGCTTATTACATGTCTCAGTCTGGACATGATTGTGTTATTTATGACCAGAATATTAATCCGGGGGGATTGCTTCAATACGGTGTTCCTGATGAAAAATTACCAAAACCTGTTTTAGATGCGGAAATCGAACAAATTCTCAAATTGGGAATTGAACTCAAATTGGAACAAACACTGGGAAAAGATTTCAATTTAAGTGAATTAACAGATGAATACAATGCCGTTGTTCTTGCTTTTGGAAAAACAGACATAAATGTATTAAAAAATTCTAAAATTGAACTTTCTCCGCGCGGAATCGCTATTAATAAGAAAACATTTGAAACTACTATTCCCGGAGTATTTACCGGTGGCAATGCAATTTCAGAAGGAAAAATGGCAATTCGTTCAGTCGCGCACGGGAAATTTATCGCGTATTCTGTAAACCAGTTTGTTAATGGTTTGACTGTAACAGGATATCCTCAAAGGTTCAATTCAGTTATAGGCAAATTACATAATGATGAAATGCAGGAATTCTTAAAAGAGGCGGAAGCTTTCAATCAGATAATACCTGCCGAAAGTCCCGAGACAGGATATTCTTATGTAGAAGCTGTTAAAGAATCAAAACGATGTTTTCATTGCGATTGTAGAAAACCTGACTCCTGCAAATTAAGACAATACGCTGAGGAGTATGGGGCAAATCATAAACGGTTTAAGTTTGGTCAAAGAAAACGTTTTCAAAAAATCATACAACATGATTTAATTACATTTGAACCAGGTAAATGTATTAAATGTAATTTATGTATTGAAATAACGAAAAAGGCAGGAGAACGGTTTGGTCTCACATTTATCAACCGCGGATTTGATGTTCAACTTGTTGTTCCCTTCAATGAATCTCTGAAAAAAGGGCTTCAAAAAGCGGCAAAGAAATGTGTTGACGCTTGTCCAACCGCTGCAATAGCCTGGCGTAACGCTGAAGAGGGATTGGATCGTGATAGTAAATAAACCACATTTTTTCATAGTCATTTTTTCCTGTCTTCTTTTAGGATGTTCTGAAAAAAAGATCGAAAAAATAGATACGGTTAATAATCTTGAGACAGCATACTGGCCTATTTTTCGGGGTGACCAGAATTTATCAGGAGTCGCCGGTGTAGAACTTCCGGATGACCTGGAATTACGTTGGTCCTTTGAAACAGGAAGTGATATTATTTCATCCCCGGTAGTCGGTTTTGGTAATGTTTATATTG
>JABHYP010000482.1 GCA_018656855.1 Candidatus Latescibacterota bacterium
ATTCTGCCCATCTCTCCCCAGTCAACGCTGCATCCCAGCGCCGAGGATTCATGCCAGACACTGAAAAGTGGCATGACATTATCAAAACCGAGTTCAGTATACCCTGCCCCTGCCAGAGCCGCCATCTTTTCCGCATCAAGGTGGGCGTCAGGGAAGTAAACGCCAACCTTCTCCATTAAATCAACGGTAATGACTGATGTAGCGCTGCCGGCGGCTGGACGCGGAACTGATTCCCGCTTTAATGCACGCAGAAATATTTCTTTGGGTTTCATTATGTTTCCTTGTCTGATTTTAATAAAGTATAATAAAACAAGATTCAAGGTACAAGACAGAAGAAAAAGAGGAAGGATTTTTCAATTAATAATTATCAATTATCAATAAAAAGAAAGCCCGGAGATACACCGTAGGGGCAAAATCCTGTGTTTGCCCTGAAAAAATCCGGGGAAGAAAAATCTGAACCGCCGACAGCTATAATGACGCTGATTATTATGATAAAAATGCAGAAACGCGCCTCATCATAGGTCTTATCACATCTTCCACTCAACCAGCAGCAGCGGCTCGCCGTTCAGAAGAGAGTCGAAGCGACTTAACATAAAATCGCCCGGTCTCCGCCGGGTCATACCCTGTGATCGGAACTGTTGAATGGGTGGCATCCGGTCTCTCATTGGCCCTGCCGCAGAAAGTCCCATCGGATCGCCTCCCGGCGCTAACGACGGCTTGAAATCACCCTGCATATCGTCCCCAGACATTTTCCTCGCGGGGAGTTCTATCCTGTCAATGATAATTAAATTTTCATTATCACTCAGTTGGTCTCTGTAGCGGTCGAGCTGTTTCTCGCTTAAGATCATGTATACTTTTCGATGTCCCTCTGACCATAGGCTGATATTCTGCCTGAATGTACCGGATAATTCGTCCCCGCCGGAGTCTCTCGTGCGCTGAAAACGCTCATCCGTTATACCTTGCCTGACAGGAAAATCTTCGTCATCATCTCCTGAAAAACGCCGCAAAGGCCTTCTGCCGTCCATCGGCATTTCTGCAAGACGCCAGTATCCGAGGAAGTCAAGATGCTGGTTGAACGGGTGTCCGGAAATCACGATACTGCCGTTATCGACATGATTTTTCAGTGACCGGCTTACTTTCGAGAGAGCGGCGTTCATGTATTCGAGGCGTTGCATAGGTTTGATTGACAGGGGAAGCCCCCAGCTTATTGTTAAGAAAAGGAGCACAGCGGAAACTGCCAAAGCAATGCGCTTCTGATTCCCGCTGATAATCATAAGGAGCCACACGCTTGATATAGTATACACAGGAAAAGACGGCATCAAAAAGCGCATTGACGCCCTGTCCGGCGACCAAAAATACGACATATAAAGTAATGTAACCGGGACAATAAGAGCTGCAAAAAAAACGCCTCGTTTCCATGTGTCACGGCGGGCGCACATAACCGTAATACCAATTAGACCAAGACCAAACAAAAGACCGCAGCCTTCGCTCTGAAGTTTCATAAGATATTGTATAGAGTAATCAGTAAAATAGTTCCAGCCAAACCCAATTTCTCTGGTCATTAAGCTGTAGCCGGTTTTCCAGAACGCGCCAAAAGCTAATTGGTTGCGCAGACATAAAGCGCCGAAGGGAATAACAAAACCCGCAAAACCGGCAATGGCGGAACGCCGCGCTTTACGGCACCCTCGAAAGCTCAAGAGAATAAAGATTACGAATGCGGGTACAAACAATATTTCCGGGTATCGAATCGCTGGAATAATACCGAGGAACAGTCCTGCGCCGAAAGCCCACCGGACAGAATGTGACTTCTCCCATCGTGCAAAAAAATATATTGCCCATATAAGGAAAAACAGTGTCGATGTATGTGAATCGGCTGAGAGGGCGTATTGATTGGCAACCGGATTAAATGCAAAAAGCGCCGACGCCAAGAGTCCCCACCATTCGCCAAGCCACATCCGGCATATCAGAAACAGCGCAAATAGCGAGAGGGAAGCCATTAAGGGATTGATTAGAAGCGATGCTTCCGGCCCGAAAATTCTGAATACAACTGCAATGACAGCGGGAAAACCCGGTGGATATTTAGAGAAATATCTATCGTCGTCCGATCTGTGCCAGTGAGCGCCCACAAACTGAACGTCGGATTCCGTTTCAAAATATGTCCGGTGCTCTCTGGCAATCAACTTCGCCTGGGCAAAGTAGCCGTTTGCATCGGGTGTCGAAATAGCCGGCTCGAAATAAGCCAGAAGGAAAACAAAATGGACTGAAACCAATAATGTGGCAAGAAGAGAAGGAGGGATTTTCCTCCCCTTTAAAATACAGCTCGTTTCCTCGTTTTTCCGGTTGTCGAAAGATTTCAGCATATTTTTTTCCTTTCTACACAAGTATATTTATAAACATTGACTCGTGATACTAAAGAAAGGTTTAAAAAAAACTGTTTGGAGGGATTACTGGATAAAATCTATATACTTTCGCGCTTCTTCAATTTTTATTCGTCTTTCGTCGGTAATCAAATTATCTGACGAGGGAGCGGCGTTGAACATTTTATAATACTCTTTCGATGGTTCGGGAATTTTTTCCTCTCCGGTTAAGCGGCGGACTATGAGATCGGAAAAACAAATTATCGCAGTATCTTTCAGGTACTCCGGCGGAATCGCTTCAATACTCCAGTACGAAGGGTAGTGGTGATATTCCAGTATCGAACAGATTTTTTCCGAGAGGTTCCACCGTTCCGCAAGCATGCTTCCCACAATAGTATGGTTTATATTGAAAATAGCTTCCTCCCTTTCGAGAATATTTGAGGACTCGGACGCTTGAGCCGATTTATAAGGCGCTATTCCCTTTTTCTGCATAGCCATTGCGAGCTTGAAGAGAACGTACTTCCCGATATCATGTAATAATCCGAAAGTCAGCAATTCTCCACTGTATCTCGGGTCTTTCGAATCCCCGAATGTTTCCGCGCAAACGGAAACCATATAAGAATGTTCCCACAAGTCCCTGGTAGTATATCCCTTGTATGTCCAGCTCTTGCCCAGGGCATGTGAAAAGTTGGTCTGGATTGCTATTTTTCTTACTTCGTTAAATCCCAGAAGAACAATCGCAAAATTCAGGTTGTTAGTTCTATGCGAAAGCCCGTAATACGAGGAATTTACCGCCTTGAAAATATTAGTAACAACCGCTGGGTCGGACGAAGCAACCTTTGCAACTTCGAGCAGGTCGCTTTCTTTGCTGGAGACGACATCCAGGAGCTTATGGGCATGTGCCGGCAGACTGGGAATTTCCTTAATAAAGCCTTTGATCAAATTCCTGATTTTAGGCTCAAGATCTTCCCGCCTCGTCGGTTTCCATGGACTGTTACTCTCATGTTCTTTTTTCTTAGCTTCTCGTGCCATTTTTTCACTTATAAAACTGACTTATGTTTGAATACAATAGTAAACATAATAACACATTTATCATAAAACGCAAAATAAAAAAGTCATTTTTCTATATTTAACCCGTAATACTATTATTTAAAAAAATTATAATAGTGAAATTGCTTGCTAATTACTTGGGAAATTATAATTTATTGGAGATTTTGTAAAATAAAAAATTTGTGAATTATGAAGAATCCTTGTTGTATATTATATATATTGGAGATAGAATAATGAGAAAACCGGTTTAGGCGTTGTAAAAAAAATTGAAAGATTTTGAGCAAAGGCCGTTTGAGCCTGAACTTCGACAGCTATGGAGCATTTATTTCAATATCGATTTACTCAATTTTTTCAGATATTTTCGGTTCGATATTTACAATGACAGCCTTTTTTAAGAGCATATTAAGATTAATAAAAAAATAAAAAAACCAGAACTCAACTCATCACTGAATTGGAAGAGTTGCGAAAACGGAATACTGAACTTAAAGAAACATTTACAAAGCATTCCGAAGAATCACCTGGAGGGAAGAAATGGTTCAAGAAAAGAATTTTAAGGAAAATAAAAAACTTGATAAACTTGTAGAACTAGTAAATAAGTCTGATATTTCTTCAATTAAAGAAGTAATTATGCAGCTAATGACAGTAATTAATGATCCCAAATCCAGCGCCAAAGATTTAAAAATGTTAATAGAAAAAGACCCCCCACTTTCTGCCAGATTATTAAAAATAGCAAATTCAGCATATTATGGTTTCCAAAGAAATATAAGCAGTATACAGGAAGCTATAGTCGGTATCGGATTCAACCTTGTTAAAGAACTGGCATTAAGCCAGAAGGTTTGTGAACTGTTTCAAAAAAACGGTCATTTTGAGGGATATTCAAGAACTGCGCTGTGGGAACATAGTATTGCTGTTGCCATTTGCTGTAAATTAACCTATATGAGAGAATTCCGGGAACCGGGAGAAAACGTATACACTGCTGGTTTATTGCATAACATAGGCATAATAGTTGAAGACCAGTTTCTGCAAAATAAGTTTAAAGATATTTTATTGTTATCTATAAAAGATAAATGCAACTTATCATTTTCAGAAAAAGATATTTTAGGTTTTGACCATGCAGATATTGGAAGGGCAATATCTGATAACTGGAATTTTCCTGATGAATTAAGTGTAGCTATTGGATTCCATCATGCCCCAAATATGGTTAAAGGTGAATTAAAAAAAATTACATTAACATTGTACATTTCAGATTATATCTGCCAAAGGAATGATAATGGATATTGTGATGCTCCTTATGAAAATCAGCCATTATTTACTAAATGTCTAAAGGAACTGAATATTAAAGAAAAAGCAATGGATTTTATTGTAGAAGATGTACAGGAAGAAATTCAAAAGATGAAAAAAGGCGGATGGTTCCAAAATGAAAAATAATAAATCATTAGATATAATAGAATCATTAGAAATCAAATTAAAGCATTTAAAAAATCAATATGATGTTGTTAAAGGACAATATGAAAAAACAACAGAAGAATACTTTAAAATATTAGATGAAATATCAAAGGCTAATGAACAACTTCAAGAAGAAATTGCCAAACGTATAAAGGCAGAAAAAGCGCTGAAGAAGGCTCGCGACAAGTTAGAAATTAAGGTAAAGGAACGGACAATAGAGCTCGCAAAAGCAAATAAAGAATTGAAAAATGATATTACCGCGCGCAAGCTGGTGGAGGATAAACTCAAACTTATACAAAAAGAATTGGAAATTAACGCAAAGAATCTTAAAGAGACCAACATAGCATTGAAGGTTCTACTGAAACATCAAGATAAAGAAAAAAATACAATGGAAAAAAATATTTTATCAAGTTTAAAAACTCTCATAATACCGTATCTTGAAAAAATTGTAATCAGCACTTCAGATGAAAAATTAAAGACATATGTTAATATTATTGAAACAAATCTTTCTGAGATTACAAACCCTTTTGCAAATCAATTAACAGGATATTATTTGAGCCTTACTCCAACAGAAGTACAGATTGCCAATCTTGTAAGGGATAATAAAACAACAAAGGATATTTCAAAAATACTTAACATTTCTGAAAACGCGGTGTTTTTCCACAGAAGGAATATTAGAAATAAACTCGGTATTAGAAATAAAAAAACTAACCTCAGGTCGTATCTCCAATCTGTTGCCAGCAGCTAACCTAAATTAATAAAACCATTTTTCACCACTGAAGACACAGGGTACGCGGAGAAAAAACAAAAAAACTACTCCGGAACAAGGCTCCAAGGAATTCTTTTAATTAATTTCTTCGGATATTGGCGATTTTGCGCGAACAAAAAATTTGTGGATTAAGAAGAATTCTTGCAGTAAATGATATATATTAGAGATAGAAAAATGAGCAAACCGGTTTAGGCGTTGTAAAAAAATGAAAGATTTTGAACATAGGTCGCTTGAGCCTGAACTTCAACAGTTATGTAATATTTTTCCCAATGTCTATTTACAATATTTTTCAGATATTTTCGGTTCGGCATCTATAATAACAGCCTCTTTTGAGGGCATACACGATGAATGATAAAAATAAAACCAGAACTCAACTCATCAGTGAACTTGTGGAACTGCGTCAGCGAGTCGATGAGCGTGAAGAACCGAATGATGTGCGCAGGCGGGTGAAGAAAGAGCTTAATGAAAAGCAAACAACGCTGGAAAAAATTATCAATCTGAATCCATACAGTATGTCAATATACGATTCCAAAGGACACTATATCTTGGGGAACCAAGCATTCATGGATCTTTTCGGAATAGAGTCCATGCCTCAAGAATATTCACTATTTAATGATCCTGTTTTGAAGAGGATGGGCCTCCATAAAATGATGCTCGAGCTTAAAAAAGGGAAAGCCATATATCCCGATAATTATATTTGGTATAACCTTCGGGAATTTAGTCAAGATTTACCTGACAAGGATGTGTGTATACGTGGCGTGGGCTTTCCAATAATCAACAAGGATGGTAATGTAGAAAGCATCGTGATCATGCTTGAAGACATTACAGAATGGAAGCGGGCGGAAGATGCTTTGAAAGAATCTGAAGAAAAGTATCGTAAAGTTATAGAAAACATTTATGATATCGTATACTCTTCCTATGCTGATGGTAAAATATATTTTATAAGCCCAAATGTCCTGACATTGACAGGTTACAAACCTGAAGAAATTATTGGACATAATATTATAGAATTTGTCCATCCGGATGACAGAGAACATGTTATAAGTGATTATAAAAAGACAATACAAACAGGAGAGGAATATCCAACACTTTTACGTTTATCAAAAAAAGACGGTAGTTATTTTTATGTTGAAGATTTTGGTAAAGTCGTAAGAGAAGGGAATAAAATTGTTGGTGTCACGGGAGTACTCAGGGACATCACCGAGCGAAAGCAGGCGGAGAATACATTAAAAGAATCAGTGTATGTCGTCAGAACATTCTGGACACATTGAGTTAAAAGTTAAGGTGTACTTTTCACAAGTAGCAAGTGTTTTTTCAAACCTCCTTTCCCCATGTTATAAGCTCGTCTCAGTTTCATGGTGTTTTGCTTGATAATTTTCC
>JABHYP010000483.1 GCA_018656855.1 Candidatus Latescibacterota bacterium
CAAGGGAGCCAGAATCCTCGATAATATCTGCGACATGTAATTGACACGGTATAGTCCGGCAATGTCAGTTTCAAAGAAAATACCACGAAAGGAGGGCTTGATATTCTTTACATTCAGCTCGCGGAGTTCTTCGAGAGCAACCTCCTCCATTCCATCGGCATGTTGTGCAAAGAATCTGCCTGATTTCTGATAAGTGTACATTGTTTTTCTTTCTATGAAAATGGTGACTTCAACCTGAAGTTTCCAATATACATGGTTTAATCCGTAATGAGAAGGTATTTCAAGTGTATCCTTATTATGTTTGAGTTCCGTTAACAGGGATAGGACAGCAAAAAACAAACTAACGATTAAATTTGTAAAAGTCGGTTGAAAAGTGTTACATCCTAAGTTGCCTTTCTCCGGTAAAGAAGATATTTGTATCGCAGAGTGCGATTATCTGGTGAAGAAGAAAGGGTGTACCGAGATATGGAATGGTGGAAACAGATTCATTTGGAAGTATTACGAGATGAGACGAGCAAGCGGAAGATACTGCGCCGGGAAAGAATACACTGGAAGACGCTGAAGAAAATATTGTCTTATAGTGAACCGCTTAGATATTCGGGGATCACCCGTACCTGATGCAGTTATGGGGGTGGGAATGGTTGCACTTGTTCATCGTTGTATTTCAGACTTTCCGGTTGTCCAGTCCAGCGCCACGGAACGATTTCCTGCAGTAAATATCCATGTATCACCATCGCGGTTTAATTTGATTCTCGCAGGCTCTTCGTTTGCTTTCGCCCATGATAATGCTATAGCGTTTCGCCACCGAGATCGGTTCGATATTAAACGCACAGTAAACATGATATCTTCATTGTCACGATCGCCTCGAAGATCCTTGACTACATTATTTCGGGTGGATAGATTGACACCCTCAAGAGTCAAGGGTTCTATCCGCAAGAGACTCTTTTCCCCTCGGATGAGAAAAACATCGCTCTCCCGCTCTGATATGGGATTTTCCTGGTGGAAAAGAAGTTCCATATCTTTTGGTTCATCGAGTGCAATATCATCTGCCACTATCAACACGTTAGGTTTAAGAAACAATAAGTGTCTGACATAGCGCCGGAGTCCGAGATCTCGAGGATATGCCTCAGTTGCATCGCCGGTTATATGGTCTAATTGCAGTGTAGATACCGCATTGATTACTCTGGGTCGTGCTTTTACATCCATTAGCTCATCGCCGTTGAAAAAAGGACGCCCCTCGCCAAGTTGTCCCCTGCCGTCTACAAGCAAGGTATTGTGTTGATCTGTCCATTTATCGTGATAGCCATCATCGCGGATCAACCACTCTCCCTCACCAAACAACATAAAATGATTTGCATCAGGATGTACATGCTGGCCGTCAGGGTCTTGAGCGAACTCCTGTAAAGCCTTATGGCCAATATAGGGGCCGCATTTGAAGACAACCAATGATTCGTTACCTGACCAGCCGGTACGTGCAGATACGATGTCCATATCTTTGAAATGATGCAAAGTCGGGAGGTCATTCGGTGACTTCGCCTTGACCGTCGGATCGAACCAGAACAAATCAAGCCAAGACGATGAGCCGACCTTTTTTTCGAACAATTGTTGGGCAAGCCACTGCGCATGACCGTCATCATATTCCTGGGCCAGAGCATGCAACTGATAGACGGAGCTATGACCGCCATGGCGTCCACTATCTCCAAGGTTAACGACATTATTACGGGATGTCCACGAGTTCAGCGGAAGCATCATATATTGACGGTACTTTGCCGTATTGCGAAACCATTCATTGTCATACATGTTCACGTTGAGCAGTTCACGGGCGCCATACATGAATTTGAGCATGTACTCGGTCCCGAACGCCCAATATCCAACTCCTTCGGGGCTCGCTCCGTCATTACCGAGTACAGTCATCGTACGCTGGTACTTGTGGAGGGTAAAGCCAAACCATTGGGAAGCATCATCAACCTCGTCGAATAACGCCAGTCCAGCAATTGCCAATCCACAGGAGTTGATCCACAGGTGGTTCTGAAGGTATTGTGTTGGCCATTCTTCCCAGTAAGGATTCCAGATGTCCATCTTGACACGGTCTGCCATTCTTCCTGTTATTGCATTCGCATACATTGCTGCTGATCGATTCATAAGTGTATTGCGAATAATAACCCGGGTTCCTTGGTCAAGCGAGTCGTAGCACCAGTCGTAAACGATCCCCAATCCAAAGAGCTGGCGGCTGGCGG
>JABHYP010000484.1 GCA_018656855.1 Candidatus Latescibacterota bacterium
AATTGAACGAAGCAAAAGCGTTTCTCGGAAACCGTATTTTCATCAAGGGTAATATCGATTCGGTGAACACCCTCCTTATGAAAAACCAGGATGAAGCGATGGAAGAAGTCCGGCAAACGCTCGAATGGGGAAAGCCGGGCGGAGCCTATATCCTGTCAACGGCGTGCAGTGTCGCCCCGCATGTGAAGCCAGAAAGTCTCGAAGCGCTTGTTGATATTGTTGAAAATCATGGAAGATATGAATAAGGGATAAGGCAGAAGGTGAATACTCAATTCTGAAATATGACACCTGGCAGCTGAAAAATCTAAAATATGGAATATAAAATCTATAATCTGAAATTATAAATAAGGAGCAGAGACAGTGAGTACAATACGAATCGGTGTAGCCCAGGTGCCTCAGACGACCAGCATTGAAAAAAATCTCGATAAAGCGCTAAAATACATTGAAAAAGCAAAATCAAAGGATATAGAACTTCTATGCTTTCCCGAAACCCATCTTTCCGGCTACAGGGTGGGTGTGCTGACACCCGACGCTCCCTGCAAGGCTGACGAACTTGCGCACGCGCTAGAAAGTGTCAGGTCGAAATGCGCAGAACTGTCCATAGGCGTCATCATCGGAACAGAAACACCGAATCCCGGCGATAAACCGTTCAACAGCGCCGTGGTCATCGACGAGTACGGTAAAATACTTGCAGTGCACCATAAATCAAAACTTACGCCAAAAGACGCGCTCGGGTATGCATTTCCTGATACCGGTCCGACAGCATTCACTTTCAAGAGTATTCCCATGGGGCTGGTGATATGTTTCGAGGGATACCGTTTCCCGGAAACAGCACGCGAACTGGCGCTCGGCGGCGCAAAAATAGTGTTCCATCCCCAGTTCAACCATGTCATGGAAAGTATGAAGTGGAAACTGCCTGTTCAGGAATCCCTCATTGTTTCGCGTGCTGCGGAAAATCAGATCTATTTTGTTTCGGCGAACATGTGTCATCCCTGCAACAACTGCCGTTCGCTCGTGGTTGCACCTAACGGCTTGATTCAGGAGGCATCGGTTCTTACGCTGGAAATGCTTCTTGTTGCCAATCTCGACTCTGAACTCGCCACTCACGCATTTCTTAAAGATGACCTCGAAACAATGGCGAAAGCTCTTGGTGAGGTATAAAATAAATTAGACAGTAGCCCTAATTATATTTCAGACACGAAGAGCCGCGGAGCGCATTGAGCAATGAGAATTCATAATTCCCCTTCATTCTTCATTCCATAAATTATAAACCATAAACTATAAATTTACTTTTTTCCTTATCCCTTAGAACCTGCATTTCCAATTGACATTTATGTATGGCGCTTTTATACTATTTCCATAACAGGTATTGTCTTGTGTATAGTGCATTGAGCGTATGGCAATTCCTCCTCTCTTACCGTCAAGTCATTACAGCATCTTGAAAAGGATATGAATTTTGAATATTCAGGTGTTATTCATACATCACTCCTACAGAGTAAACGTTCCACTATTTCTTCAGAATAGCGTTATATGAAAGGAAAAGGTATGAACAGTAAAATGATACACTCCGTTAACCGTTTTATCCTGTTACTGCTAGCGCTTGTAGTAGCTTACCCTGCTGCGCAGATGAACTCTTCTGCCATCGCAGCGGATATTGACAATGCATTAAAGGAGATTGTCACTTACAAATTCGGTGACAGCCGCGAAAATCTCTCTGTGGTGGCCGGCCATGTTAAAGCAACATACGGCAAACCCGACGAACTGGCAAAGCTGGAAAAAAAGTTCACAGGGATTCTTCAATCCGATACATCACTGGAATGCAAGGACTTTATCTGCCGCCAACTCAGGATTATTGGTACGAAAGAATCGGTTCCGGTTCTCGCCGCGATGCTTACAGACAAGGACACGTCCGACATGGCCCGTTACGCCCTTCAGAATTATCAGTGTCCCGAAGCCGGAAGAGCGCTTAACAAGGCTCTGAAGAAAGCGGAAGGCTTGATGCTTGCCGGTATTATCAATTCCCTCGGAGAAAGACGCGATGAAGAGTGTCTGGATAAGCTCTGTGAGTTTGTTTTCACATTTGAAAATAATGACGATAATGAGGAAAAAGGAGAAGAATCAATTATTAATGAAAACATAACTCTTGCTGCGATTAACGCTCTCGGCAAAATCGGCGGCGAAAAAGCCCTAAAGACCTTGGCGGATGTACGTCGCAGGGGAACTCCCGCTGTCAATCATGCAGCCGCTGCAGCTATTCTTATGAGCGCGGATAAGTCTGCTGAAGATAATAAATAATGTAAACAATCTTCAATCGAGAAAATAAGTTGGAGGCAACACATGAATAAGAAAAAAACCATAAACCGCCGCAGATTTTTAAAAAAAGCTTCAATTACCGCAATAGGAGCGCCATTGATTGTTCCCTCTTCAGTAATAGGTGCGAATTCGCCGGGCAATCGTTTTACTCTGGGTTGTATTGGCACAGGAAGCATGGGAACCGGTAACATGAGGGAATTTTTGGAACGTGATGATGTCCAGGTCGTAGCGGTATGCGATGTCGATGAACTACGGCGTCTTCGCGCTAAAAGTATTGTCGAGGATGCCTATGCCGGAAAAATGGCGCTGGGCAGGTACTATGGCTGTGATCATTACAATGATTTCAGGGAAATCATCGACCGCAAGGACATCGATCTCCTCTCCATAGCCACGCCGGATCACTGGCATGCAATACCTGCCATCATGGGCGCGAATGCCGGAAAAGACATCTACGGAGAAAAACCGCTGGCACGAACCATAGCGGAAGGCCGCGCCATGTGCGATGCCGTGCAAAGAAACGGTGTCGTCTGGCAGACGGGAAGCTGGCAGCGTTCGGTCGCCAACTTTCGCAATGCCTGTGAACTGGTTCGTAACGGCAGGGTAGGCAAACTGCATACTATTCATGTTGGTCTGCCTACCGGAAATCCTATCGAGCCTCAGCCGGAAATGCCGGTGCCGGAAGGTTTCGATTACGATTTCTGGCTTGGCCCGTCACCCCGTGCACCTTATACAAAAAACCGCTGTCATTGGAATTTTCGCTGGATTATGGACTATTCCGGCGGGCAATTGACCGACTGGGCGGGACACCACTGCGACATAGCCCAGTGGGGTATGGGAACCGAGCACACCGGTCCGGTTGAGATCGAGGGACGTGGTGTTTATCCGCGTGACGGACTCTGGGATGCTGTCACGACGTACCGTTTCGAGTGCAAATACAAGAACGGGGTAACGATGGTGGTCGCCAACAACGAACAGATTCCTATGGGTGCCAAGTTCATCGGGACCGATGGCTGGGTA
>JABHYP010000485.1 GCA_018656855.1 Candidatus Latescibacterota bacterium
ATTAAAACCTTTCATCAGTTCTCTCCGTAAATTGACATATGCGTACAATTGTTTTCCAGATATTCATTCGATAGGGGCATCTGAAAATGAGTGCCATTCATAGGGGAATGGTTGCCGGATATAATTATCCGCCCACGTTCGGAGCCTTACCTATATTTATTGAGTTGTAATTCGAGTGATTAGCTGGCAAGCGGTGGAGCGCGAAGCTGATAGAAAGCGTATTGCTGATTAAGAGGAATAATAACGTTGTTTAAAAGTTGGGAAATGAATAAATGCGGCGTGGAATTGTTATCGTTGCAGGGAATTAGTTGGAATGTCCAGTTTATTGCGCAAAGCGGGCAATCCGGGCATTGTCTTTCAACAAATTCGTGGTGCTCTATAACCGGTGTGCAATCCTGAGGAGAATGCCGGTGGACACTGTGAATCTCTACTGTTTTCTGGTTCTTTCCCTCATTCAGAGATTCTTGCGCATCGTGTCCATGGTGAAACTGCATCCATCCCATAAAAAATGCGAAATAGAAAGAGAAAGCTGCGTAGAGAATTTGATATTTTAAGGTTCTTTTTAGCATCATATTATCAAGCTAATTAGAAGCATTGTTTTACGCAACCATATGAGAGAATTGATACAAATTCAACATAATCTTTATTGCGATTTTTTTCCCTACATTTGGTCCAAGTAATAAGTTTGGGTCTGAATAATTCTTATTGAGAGGAGTAGAGGTCTATGTCCTGCAAAGTCTACACGCCAGAGCAGATCATTCGCAAGCTTCGGAAGGCAGATATATTCATGGCACAGGGCAAGATAAAACGCTATCATCGGTCGATCAAAAACGTGATCAACCTGCAAAACTATTACCTGCCAGGCGAGCTGGAACTGGAGATCAAGCGTTTTGTGGAATACTACAACAATAAGCGATACCACGAGTCACTCGACAATCTTACTCCGGCCACGGTTTATAGATGGAAACAAGAGAGAATGCCTGTCGCTGAGGGATATGATTAAACGGAAAACCCTGAAGACGAGGAAAGCTTTTAACCTCGGGAAAGGAGAACGGAAAAATCAGTTGCTTTTAGCCAGAAGTGTCTCTTAATTTAAAGCACTAACTGTCCAACATGTTCTGACGACATACAGGGACGGCACCAAGCTATTAACCAGTTCTTGAGTTACTTGCATTGCGCAAGCATTGTAAGTAGCATAATACAAGAGAAACGAGTCTTGTTCTATAGTTTTTTCAGAAAACAATATTTTCACATTCCTAATATGATTCCAGAATATTCAGTTAAGAATACAGGTAACTATGAATGAGAAAAAAACACTGAGCCTGTATGGTCGTGAGTACCAAATGCATCAGGCTGAAAAATATCATAACAGAGATAAAAACCACATAAAGCAAAAAATCGCACTGGCTTTTTCTCTTTTCGATAAATATGCAAAGAAACGTTTTGGCGGGATCAATGTTAACGATATCGTTGTGGCTGATATTGGCAGTTCAATCGGGACTTACGCTATCGAATTTGCTAAACTAGGTTACGCTTCATATGGAATCGATTTTGACCCTTATGCGGCTGAAATATGCAAGCAAGTCTGTAAGCACGAGAAAGTAGACGTCACCTATTTTACCGGTGATTTAAGCGAATGGAATATCGACTCTCCACAAATTGACATTGCTATCTGTTTTGATATTTTCGAGCATTTATATGACGATGAGTTAGGTGCTTTCCTGCAATCCCTGAGAAAAAACCTGTCGGCAAATGGGTGCGTTATCTTTCATACATACCCCACACAGTATAGTTATCTTTTTACCGGTATTCTCAAAATGCCGTTAATTCCGTTTCGAGGATTACCTCAAAATTTATTTTTATGTTTAACCAAGATTTATTCAAAAATTATTGATATTGCTGTACTTTTGATAAGGGGTAAAGATTACTGGGAGAGAAGAGTCGATTCGCGCCACTGCAATCCAACCACAAAAGCGCGGCTCACAGAGCTTTTAGATCGGGCGGGATACCGGATTATGTACTTGGAAACCGCTCAAATATATGATCAAAACAAATCTTTGAAAAAGTTATTTCCCAAACAGGACTCTTCGCATTTCAATTTGATCGGGGTCATTTGTAACAAATGACTTCACTTTGGCATTCGCTACCATGAGGTGTCCTGAGAATGAAATTAGGTTTACTTTTTACTTTTGAGATATCTCTTAAGAAATGGGACGAGGCCGGTCTGATTGATAGGGAAATGGCCCTTTATAGAAAATTGGCTGACTTGGGTATACAAACAACTCTGTTTACATATGGCGATGCAACAGAAGAGGAATATAAAGAAATAATTGGAGATAGTATCAGTGTTGTGCCGTTACTCCCCGACGGCACGACAGGAAAATGGCTACGTTTTTTTTCATCTTGGATTGCGCCGCTCCGTTGTAAAAATAATATTGATCAATGCAACGTGATTAAGATTAGCCAAATGTGGGGTTCGTGGGCCGGTATAGTGTGCAAACTGATCCTGCGAAAAAAATGGGTGCTTCGCTGTGGATTCGAACACCACAAATCTCTGTTGTTACAGGTTGCACCGCTCCGCGATCGCGTGTTCAGCAGAATAATAAGTTGGTTGGCGTACCGCCTTGCCGATGCCGTGATCTGGACCAACAATTCAGACCACGGATGGGCAGTTCGGAAATTTGGACTCAGAGCCGATGATCCCAGGTTCCATGTGGTTCCTAACTATGTGAATAC
>JABHYP010000486.1 GCA_018656855.1 Candidatus Latescibacterota bacterium
ATGGTATTTCGCAGTCTACGATTACCGCTACTGTAATAGATTCCCTCGGACAGCCGCTGCCTGGCGCGCAGGTTATTTTCGCGTCATCGAATAATGTAAGCATTACACCTCAGTCATTTTCAAATGAAAACGGCCGGGCAATCGCTATTCTCAGAAGTATCCCCTCAATTACAGATATTTCCTGTGTAGTAACAGCAACAACTCAGACAGGCAAAATAGCAAAAGTTGCAGCAGCAAATGATGGCGCTGCTAAAACCGCCCGAGCAGCTGGCCTTATCGGCACCACTACGGTGATCTTAAAAGGCGTCACTATTTCCGGTTCAATGGATAAAACCACGGTTCTGGCAAATGATGCCGACTCTACACTGGTAACCATCAATTTAAAAGAAACAAGTTCTGGCGACCCTGTAAAAGATGCTACTATAAAATACTCGACGACACTGGGCACTCTGAGGACTGTTGAAGATGTAACTGATACAGATGGTAATGCAGAAGTAGTGCTGTTCGGCGGAAATGTCGCCGGAACGTCAGTATTTACCGCTGCATATGCTGACAGCCTTGTTTATGCGAGCCAGATTTCGCTTATTAAACAGATTTATATGACAATTGAGAGTAATCCCTCGGTTCTTTCTGCGAACGGTACCGATATTTCAGCAATAAAGGCTTATCTTTTCGATGCCGACAACAATCCCATCCAGAATGAAACTGTTTATTTTAAAACAGAGTATGGAACAATATTGCCTTCGGCGGTGACAGACGAATGGGGCGAAGCTACTGTCAATCTCAGAAGTTCAAGGTTTAACAGGATTTCTACTGTAACTGCTCGGTACGGTACCCTGTCAAAAAGTACGCCAGTTAGATTTACTGGTTCCGAGATGAATGGAGCAGCTCTTCCCCTTGTTCTTGTCGGCGATGGCGAAACAAAATCAAAAATTACAGTCAGTCTAAATGATGCATCCGGTGCAAGTATAGTTGATGCTATTGTGACACTTTCAACTTCTCTTGGGACACTTCATTCTGCTGATCTCTTAACATCGGGAACTTCAATTGTTGATTCCACTTCAACTGATGGTAAAGTTACCGCGTATCTGAGTTCTGACAATGCAGGCGATGCGCTTGTGACGTTTGTTGCGCCAGGGGTGCGGGACAGCCTTGAGGTGCATTTCACGGACTATACTTTTTCACTGGCACCCGAAAAAACTGAGGTTCTTGCCGGAGGCGAAGAAATTGAAATTACTGCCACTTTAAAGGATAAAGACGGAAATATTATTCCAATCAGCGTTGACGATATTGAATTTTTTCCGACGCTCGGTACAATAACCGCCAAGGTAGAAAGCGGCGACGGTAGTGTTATTGCAACACTTGTAAGCGGGAATAACGCTGGGCCCTCAACAATTACAGCTTCTATAAAAGATCCGGCAGTAACTTCCTCTGCTTCGATAACATTTATTGCAGCCGACGTCGGTTCTTTAACACTTGAAGCAACAAAAAATTTCGTTCGAATCGGCGACAACGAATCCCAGATAATTGCTAAAGTTTTTGATACAACCGGTAATCCGAAATCTGATGTAACGGTTACATTTTCAATAGTAAAAGGCCCCGGCGGCGGGGAGAGGCTTGATTCCGGTACTGCTGAAACAAATGATATCGGACAGGCAATCGTAACTTTTATGTCGGGGATGTCAGGTTCTAAACAGAATGGCATAGAAATAATGGCAAAAGTCGGCGCTATCGCCGATACAACCTATCTGACAATTACCGGGCAGCCTGAGTCGGTTGTTGTTGGGTATTCTGATAGCTTTGTTGATAATGGAGACGGAACTTACGGTTTGCAGGTTTCTTCAATTGTTTCCGATGTGAACAGAAACAAAGTTGTCGATGGAACAATAGTTAACTTCTCTCTTATCGGAGATGTGGGTGTTATCGCACCCGAAGTTGTCACGGTAGACGGTGTTGCAACCACAATGCTGAAATATTCACCGTCTGATGCAGGCAAGAAAGTGACAGTCACCGTTTCTTCAGGCGGCAAACAGGATTCTGCACTTATCATACTTCCAGGCACTTCCGGTACACCCGCATCCCTCAGCATAAATCCGGCGGAAAGTCAGGTTATAGCAGATGGTATCAGAAAAGTTTCATTTTCTATTTATCTCACAGATACGGACGGACAGCCGTTATCGCAGCAAACTGTACATTGCTCAACCGATATTGGGACAATACAGCCCACAGCAATTACAGGCGATCCTTCTGTAGAGGATTCAGTTCCCGGCCGGGCAACTGTGGTTTATACAAGTATGGCTTCAAGAGTAGATCGTGTCGCAACAGTAACGATGAGTATAGGTGACCTTGCTCAAACGGCTAATGTGTATTTAAAAGGTGTTACGTTAAGCTCTACTGCTGAACCTAATACACTTATGGCGGACGGCCAGTCCCAGTCATCAATCAATGTTCTTATCAAAGAAACAACAACCCATATACCTATCGCCAGTCAGGAAGTAATGTTCGGCGCTTCTGACGGTTATATAGAGGGTTTGGAGTATACTAATAAGTCCGGAGTAGCAACCACCACTTTCACTTCCGGATCAAATGCAGGGCTGGTATATATCGTGGTATCATACGGAAATACACTTATTGATACGGTAGAAGTTAACGTTACTGAAGTACCAACCCCTGAAACAGCGCCAGGTGCGCCTCAGTCGATTGAACTTTCATTCAGTCCACCATATACCAATGTACTGGGTTCCGGTTTGAACGAGACGCTTATTATAACTGCAAATGTTAAAGACAATAAAAACAATCTTGTTATAGACGGGAATCTGATAAAATTCGAACTTGTCGGAACATATGATCCCCTTGTCTCTATTTCACCTCCAGGGGATACACAGCATGAAAGCTCATCTATACCAACATTAAACGGTATAGCAAAAGTTTCATTCCATTCTGGCACAAAATCTGGAACGATTCGGGTAAAAGCCACAGTTATTGATAATGCAGGCGTGCCGGTTTCTCCAACAATTTCCAGCGAAACGACTCAATTTCTAATTTATTCAGGCCCTCCCTACCTGGATATGACCGATTCGGATGATCCCTTTACAAATTCAAGGATAACTGTTTATTCCGGTCCGATAAACATCTTCGCATATGAATTCGGGACTGAAGCCAATCAATCGAATATTACGGTGACGATTTCCGATGAATATCAGAATCCCGTGCCTGCCGGGACTGCGGTATACTTCACAACTTCCGGCGGATATATCACTACAGCATCAGGTTATACCGATGAGGAAGGCACTGCCACTGTTACTTTGTATGGCGGTAATCCCTACCCAACTTTGACTAATTCCGGTTCTATTGTGAATCCGAATGCCCATATTGCCGGCCAATTACCGAGTTTTTCAATTCCGACTTTTGACTTTGATATGGACGGTAGTCCTAATCATGGAATTGCCGTTGTATCAGCATATACTGAAGGCCGTGATCATAACGGTGATAATGTAACAGCATGGAACTACGGGCTTGTGGTATTTTCAGGACCTGTATCAACGTTTACTGTTGATTCCAGCAAGAATACCTTATATGTCACAGAATCAGCCACAATAACAATAACCGTTCATGATCAGAACGGTAATCCGGTTGTCGGAGGCTCGGAAATAAGCTTATCTACAACCTTAGGAAGCCTGTCAACAGATTCAATTACAACTGGCGATCCGGGTGTAACAGTGTACACGGCCACACTGACAAATGACCTGAATCCCTTATTATCGGGTGCTACATCAGGTTCTGCCGTTGTTTTGGTTGAACTGTCAAGTCCTAACGGCAACTATATAGTTGAATCTTTTCCAATATTCTTAAGTATTTCAAGTGCACCGTAATAATATATGTTGATACTCTTGTAGTTAATTGAAATAAAGGGGAAGAAATAAATGAAAAAGGTTTATGCGTTTTTTCTCATGCTTATTATCTGCATACCTGCGCAGGGGTGGACCGACATGCTGGGAAATCCCGGCACCCAGGTTGGTGAAAAAAATCTGTTTGTAGGAATTGAGTATTCCAGCGCACTGAAAGTTTATGATATTGATACACGGGACATTGAAACAACTTCAGAAAGAGCAACATTAAAAATTACAACTGGCTTGAGTGACTGGTTTGATTTTTTTGTTAAAGTTGGCGGTGTAAACCTCACAATGAATTATAAAGAAGCTGAGTACGTCTATAAAACATCCGGCGGAACAGAAAACTGGGGAAATGCCACTAAGAATTTCGAAAGCGATTATACAGCCGGTTTTGGCGCAGGTACACGAATACGGCTACTCAATTTTGTTAATTCTGATACGAGGGTCTATTTTCAGGGCGGTGGATTTTTTCTTAAGGCCAAAGACAACATTCAATGGGAAATTTCCAGAGGCAGTATTAATAAGGAACGCGATATAAAGTTGTTTGATTTGTACGCCGGCCTTGGAATTGCTAAAAAGATGGACTATATCGATCTCACTTTTGGTGTAGGTTTATCAGAGGTATGGTGGGAACTTGACGATGTAAATTCGGAAAGTACAGGATCGAGCACGATTCGAACTCATATACCGAAGCGAGATTCTTTTGAAAGTAAAAATCCCTTTTTCGGTTTTATAGGGCTTGATTTTATTCTACCGAACGAGTACAGAATATCGCTTCAGGCTGGCATGAGAAATATTGACGAAGGCGAATTCAGTGTGGCAATCAGTCAGGGGCTTCCTAAAGATTAACTGCTGTTTATTGAACACGAAAAGCTTCGATGTTGCTTTTCGAATTGATTTCCTTCTTTGAAATTGCTCCTACAACCCAGTAATAAGTTTCACCGGCTTTGAGTTTGGTGTTTCCGTTATAATTAATATTTACTGTCTTTTCCCATTCATTTTTATTCGCCTCAACCTCAGTATTCCATATTTCACCGCCAATGTAATCTGTTAATACAAATAGTTTGTATTGAACAGCTCCCTCAACGCTTTCCCATTGAAATGTCGGTGTAGTACCGGTGGATTCTCTATTAACAGGAGAAAGAAGCGTAACCGCCGGAAGAACAAGATCGTAAACTGGCTCTGAGGGTGCACTTTCCCAATCGCCCTTGTCAACCGCGGTAAGCCGGTAGTAGTAGGTTATACCGACATCGACATCGACATCGTAGTAGATTTCATCGGTTAATGTGGTTACAAACGACGTGCTGTCTTCAAGCTCCACGGCGGAAAGAGCGCGGAATAACTTGTAATACTCGAAATCCGGCTCCTCGTTTTTGTCCCAGTAAACGGTAATCAATGACGAGTCGATATTCACTGCCACAATATCAAGACCGGATGGAGGGTCCGGGAATGTCGTTTTGGAAGGCATCCCACTCTCAAGTGCACTCAGCGCACTTTCATTTCCGCTTTTGTCAAGAGAGCTGACTGAAAATGAATAAATCCTGTCATAGTCAAGATCGACAATAGTTATATAATTGTTAGTAGTAGAATCTCGGTCTGCTCTCAGTGTGTCAATATCCTCGCCGGCAATCCAGTAAACAATGTACTCCTTAAGTCCACTGTCGGAAACCGGGTTCCAGCTAAGGCTCGCTGCTCCGTTGCCAATTTCTGTAATTTTAAGACCCGAAGGAACAGCCGGCGGTGTAATATCTTCGCCGGAATCCCCTGTTGACGAAGAGCACCCTGATAGTAAACTTATTAAAAGCATACACAGTATAATAGAATAAAAATATTGAACGCTGCGAGTCTTCATAAAGGCTATTTCTCCGTGCTGCTATTTAAAATTGAACTGCGATTATATATAACAGTAAATAATTTAAAAAACCAGTTTTATTTAAAAATTTAAAAAATCAAGTTAATCAGAACAATAATATCAAAGAATAATTGGCCGGGATGGCGCGAATTTGTCGGATTTTCGCAGTAGGGATTTGATTAATCAAACCCCTACCTTCTTATAATAATTTCATTTTCTTTATATGAGAACAAATAAATGAATAATTTGGCTTAATAGCGCAAATCCACATCTAAGTGCAAAATTTCATAACTACTGTCCCATAACCACTTCATGTCATTGCGAGCGTATGGAGTGAGCAAAGCAATCTCGCTGTGGGAATTGCTTCGGCTACACTTCGCAATGACTATGGTGGATTTCATCTTAATACGTCGCTGTATTTATAAACGTAGCATTAAGTTTGCAACTCATAAGGGAAATAATATAACTTCTCTTATAACCTCACCCTCTGTCTTAAATATCATCCAGAGGATACATCGGCCTCGGTATTCTCTTCCAGGTAAAGGTGCTCAAATCAGGCGATGAGTACCCGGGAGTCGCACTCATAATGTAATCATAAATCTCCGGCGGGTGCTGCGGACGGAAA
>JABHYP010000487.1 GCA_018656855.1 Candidatus Latescibacterota bacterium
CAGTATGATAATTTCTGCGTGGATTTCGAGTACGAAAACGGGATGCATCTCAGCAGTATGTGCCGTCAGATAAACGGATGCACAAACAATGTTTCTGATTTCCTGGTGGGCACAAAAGGATCAACCAACTGTCACGATACCATCTTCAATCCTGATGGCAGTGTCGCATGGAAATTCGATGTGGAGACTGAACCCAATTCAATGTATGTACAGGAACAAATCGACCTCGTGACATCGATACGCACCAGCGAACCGTTAAACGAGGTTGTTGCTACTGCTGAATCAACCCTGATGGCTATCATGGGGCGTATATCGGCTTATACAGGACAGGAAGTAACCTGGCAGGAGATGATGGATTCCGAACTCAGGCTGGGACCTGATACGATTGCCATGGGCCCTGCCGATTTAAATGCGGATATTCCGGTGCCCGGAAAAAGCAAAGCCTGATGTATGAAAAGAGGGGAAAAATATGAACATGAAAGAAATGAACAGGCGCTCGTTTATAAAAGCTTCGGCTTCAGGCGCACTTGCCGGAGCGATGTTACGTGGTTATATTCCAAACATTGCTGAAGCTGCTTCGCCAGAAACATTTAAAGGGCGGCTCAGGAAAAGCATATACTGGGGGATGTTTCCCGAATCCCTAAGTATTCAGAATAAATTCTCACTGGCGAAAAAAATCGGTCTCGAGGGCGTCGAAGTTCCGACAATCGAGGAGCCGGAGCGTGTTGGCGAATTCAGGGAAGCAGCCGAAAAAAACAGTATCAAGATTCATTCGATTATGAATATGAAACACTGGCGGTATCCGTTTTCAAGCAGTAACGTGTCGGATATTAAAATTGGTATAAAGGGCATGGAGACCTCTCTGCGCAATGCAAAGACATTCGGAGCGGATGCCGTTTTGCTCGTTCCCGCGGTTGTTAATGCCGAAACTTCTTACCGAGATGCGTATGAACGTTCTCAGAAGCACATAAAAGAAATTCTGCCTCTTGCACGGGAGTTAAATATTGTCATTGCATTAGAAAACGTTTGGAATAAATTTTTGCTCAGCCCGCTTGAATTTGCACGATACATCGATGAAATGGACAGCCCGTACTTGAAAGCTTATTTTGATGTGGGTAATATTGCTCTTTACGGATTTCCTCATGACTGGATACGAACACTTGGCGGTAGAATTGCGAAAGTCCATATCAAAGGATTTGATGTGAAACTCAAGGAATTTGTCAATCTCGGTGACGGGACAATAGACTGGCTGGAAGTCCGCAGTGCATTCAGCGACACAGGATACAGCGGATTTATCAACGCTGAACTGAAAGGAGGCGATGAGGCTTATCTCCTTGATGTAGGCAGGCGCATGGATAGAATAATCGCCGGGCAGAAAATTTAAAAAAAGACCTAATCCGTCTTTCTGTAAAAGAATAATTTACAAATTTCAACATTCTCACAAGGTTTGTCACTCTTTTAAAGGAGTTGAGCCATGAGTATACAATCACGCCGAACATTCATAGGAACTGCTGTTACAGCCGGCGCACTTGCGATGGCATGCAGCAAGTCGAAACAGAAAGTGTCGGTTCCGGAGCTTCTCGACAAGGCTCCCGACGGCCCGGAACTCAAGGCCGGATTAGTCGGCTGCGGGGGCCGCGGAAAGGGTGCTGCGCTGAATTTTCTAAACGCCGGTCCAAACCTGAAGATAACTGCGCTTGCGGATGTTTTCCAGGATCGGGTTGATGAAGCACGCGAGAATATCAGTGAAAAAGGCAGCCAGACTGTTCCGGAAGACCGCTGTTTCGTCGGTTTTGATGCTTTTCAGAGGGTAATTGACTCCGGAGTCGATATTGTGCTCCTTGCAACACCGCCGCATTTCCGTCCGGAACATTTTGCCGCGGCAATTAGTGCCGGAAAACACGTGTTCATGGAAAAACCTGTGGCGGTAGATCCGGTTGGCATCAGGTCAATAATAGAGACTTCAGGGCAGGCGAGAACAAAAGATTTATGCGTCGTGACCGGCACACAGCGGCATCATCAGAAAGAATATGTCGAAACGTACAGCCGGATTGCCGGTGGAGCCATCGGAGATATTATTGCTGCGAGATGCTACTGGAATCAAAACCAGCTCTGGTATCGAGAGCGGCAAGAGGGCTGGTCGGACATGGAATGGATGATACGTGACTGGGGCAACTGGTGCTGGCTTTCCGGCGACCATATTGTGGAACAGCATGTTCACAACATCGATGTTGTCAACTGGTTTACAGGTATGTATCCGGTCAAGGCTGTTGGTTTCGGCTCACGGCAGCGCCGCGTAACCGGCGACCAGTACGACTTTTTCAGCGTGGATTTCGAATATGAAAACGGCATGCACCTTCACAGCATGTGCCGCCAGATAGACGGTTGTGCAAACAATGTTTCTGAATATCTTGTTGGTACAAAAGGTTCTGCA
>JABHYP010000488.1 GCA_018656855.1 Candidatus Latescibacterota bacterium
GGCTCGCCATCCTGTTCGCCTCAATTGGCGCTGGTTTTGTCATCTGTCAATATGACCCGTTTGTCGGTTTTTTCAGGTTTGGCGCTTCATTTAATATGATTGCACTTGGGATATTCATGCTGATTTTGGGCACTGTTGTCGCACGGCCATATTGCCGGTTTTTATGTCCGTATGGTGTTTTGCTGAACTGGATGTCCCGTTTATCAAAATGGCATGTCACAATTTCACCTTCCGAATGCATCAATTGCCGACTGTGTGAGGAATCCTGTCCATTTGGCGCGATTAATACGCCGATAGAGGAAATCCCGGTAAACCGGAGAAAAAGCATCAAACACCTTGCTCTTTTATTTATTCTGCTGCCGATCATTGTGTCAGGCAGTGGCTGGATGGTATCCCGACTGCATATTCCACTTTCCCGTCAACATTTCATCGTATCTCTGGCGGAAAGAATTCAACTCGAAAATTCAGGCAGAAAAACCGAAACAACGGATGAAACCGACGCATTTCGCTCCTCCGGAAAAACTACGGAGGAACTTTTTAGAGAAGCGCGGATTATTCAAAGTAAATTTAAAATTGGCGGATGGATCTTAGGAGGTTTTTTAGGGTTCATATTTTGTGTAAAGTTAATTAGTTTAACCATTTTTAAGCGACACACCGAATATATGGCTGATACCGGAACTTGTTTCAGTTGTACCCGCTGTTTTTCTTATTGCCCGGTTGAACAGGTTCGGCTTGGTAACATGGATCCCGATGAGGTTATAAAAATAAAACAATCACTATAACAAATTTTAAAATAAAGTTAGAAAATAGTTATATGGAAGAAAAAAATAAAACTCAATTATGGTACAATGTTGCAGAGAGAGTTGCCCTTGTAGCGCTTGTTTTTGCAGTAATTCTTAGCGCACTTCTTATTGTTAACTACATCCAGACAAAATCGATTGATCCGCTAAACAGTAAAGCATTAAATCAATTGATGCTGCAATTGCAGGAAAATCAAAATGACGAAGCCTTAAAAGAGCAAATCAGAGCGCTTGATTTACTTGCCCGAAAAGCTTATTTCACCAATCAATGGCAAATTCGTACCGGCGGATTCTTATTGTTTGCTTTTGTGTTGACATTCCTGGTCGCTTTTAAATATATGAGTTCCTTACAAACCCAATTCCCCGATCTGAATGAAAATATTGAATCTGAAAAAGTGTGGAAGAATAAACTGTTAGCACGAAAATATATCATATATTCAGGGCTGGGATTCTTTGTTTTCGCTTTTGTATTGAGTGTCATAACTGAGGATGAATTGTCGGGTATAGGGATTACAAAAAACGAATCAACAGTTGAAATTCCATCTATTCCAAGTTCCCGGGAACTCAGGAATAATTGGCCTAATTTTCGCGGCCCTGATGGTGTTGGAATAGCTTACAATACTGGTGTGCCCACACAATGGGATGGTAAAACCGGCGAGAATATACTGTGGAAAACTGAAATACCGGTTCCCGGCTATAATTCGCCCATAATCTGGGGAAAAAAAATATTTTTATCCGGAGCAGACAGACATACAAAGGTGGTTTATTGTATTGATGCGGATTCGGGCGCATTTCTTTGGCAGAAAGAATTAAATGATATACCCGGATCACCGGAAGATAAACCGGATATTTCGGATGATACCGGTTTTGCGGCGCCGACAATGGCTACGGATGGAACGCGGGTTTTTGTGATTTTTGGGACGGGAGATGTGGCTTGCCTGGACTTTGAAGGAAATCGAATATGGGCAAAAAATCTGGGTGTTCCGGATAATCATTACGGACACTCCTCATCATTGATCACATACCAGAATTTGCTGCTGGTTCAGTATGATCAAAATTCCGACGGTCATTTAATTGCTTTAAAAGCAGAATCGGGTGAAGTGGTTTATGATCAAATCCGCGACACCGATATTTCATGGGCTTCTCCCGTTGTTGTCAATACAGGAAATCGAGATGAAGTCATTCTTAATTCCAGCCCTTACGTTATATCACACGATCCAGGGACCGGACAGGAATTGTGGCGGATCAACTGCATGTCGGGTGAAGTCGCTCCATCACTGGCGTATGCCGATGGAATCGTATTCGCAGTCAATGAGTACGCCAGATTAGCTGCGATAAAACTGGAAGGAACACCGGAGATATTGTGGGAAACCGAAGATGATCTTTCTGAAGTTTCAAGTCCCCTGGCTACGGAAGAATTCGTTTTTGTCGCTGCAAGCTATGGAACAGTTTCCTGTTTTGATAGTAAAACGGGAGAGCGTTACTGGTTTGAGGATTTACCCAATGGATTTTACTCTTCCCCGATTTTAGTCGGAGAAAAAGTATATTTAATGGATATGACAGGCACTATGTATATTATTAATGCTGAGAATGAATTCAACCTTGTTAATAAATGTGAACTTGGTGAAAGCTCAGTGACAATTCCGGCATTCATGCATGATAGAATTTATATTCGCGGACTTGAAAATCTCTATTGTATTGGTGAATAGAAGCAAACTGTGACTATAGAAAAAGATAAAATTTACTCTGACATCGACCTGATTGTAAGTGAGACTGGCACAGTTGAAAGCGCTGTTATTCCAATTTTACATGCTATTCAGAAGAAATACAATTACCTTCCCGAAACCGCGCTCAGGAGAGTTTGTGATACCACAGATGTAACTCCAGCATCCATTACGGGTGTTTCAACATTTTATACTCAATTTCGTCACGCCCCTGTTGGCAATCATATAATTCACATATGCAATGGTACTGCCTGCCATGTGAAAGGTTCCGAACGAGTCTATGACGCCTTTTTCCGTGAGTTGAGTATCAAGGAAAACCAGGATACTGACCCTGATGGTATATTTACATTGCAAAGGGTGGCATGCCTGGGCTGCTGCACGATTGCACCTGTGGTTCAAATCGATGATGTCACCTACGGACATGTAAAAACCAACAACGTTTCAAAAATTCTACAGGATTTTCTTTTATATCAAATTAAAAAAGTTGAACAAAAAACATCAGAAAAAAAATATTCGGAAGAATTTGGCGAAATCAGGATTGGATTGGGTTCCTGTTGTGTTGCCAGCGGAAGCAGCAAAGTAAAGCAGGAGTTGGAAAACAGTCTTATTGAAACCGGAATACAAACGCAGGTGAAAAGAGTCGGATGTGTGGGAATGTGTCATCGTACTCCTCTTTTGGAAGTGATCACTCCAAATAATGAACCGGTTCTTTACGATAAAGTTCAACCGGAAGAGGTAAAGCGGTTACTACTCAAACATTATGAACCAAAATCAATTAAAAAAAGAGTAACAAATACAGCAACAGGTTTTCTGGAAAATATTCTGAATGATAATTATTCAAATAGCCTTATCCACCATTCAATCAACACACGAGACTCTCAAATTGAATCTTTTTTAGGGAGACAAATTCATATTGCCACGGAATATTCCGGCCAAATCGATCCATTGGATCTTCGGGAATATAGATCTCGAAATGGTTTTGAGGCGCTTAAAAGGTGTTTAACAGAGTATACTCCGGAAAAAATAATTGAAACCATTAAGTCAAGTGGATTACGGGGAAGAGGAGGCGCCGGATTCCCAACCGGAAAAAAATGGGATATTACTCATCGAGTTAAAGATAAGAAAAAGTATATCATTTGCAATGGTGACGAAGGTGATCCCGGAGCGTTTATGGATCGAATGATTCTGGAATCATATCCATTTCGAGTTATCGAAGGAATGATCATCGCTGCTTTCACTGTGGGCGCACATGAGGGAATCTTTTATATTCGTGCCGAGTATCCACTTGCTGTTGAACGTGTTAATAATGCCATTTGCCAATGTGAAGAAACCGGATTGCTCGGAGAAAATATTCTTGACAGCGGATTTTCTCTAACAC
>JABHYP010000489.1 GCA_018656855.1 Candidatus Latescibacterota bacterium
AAGCTTGTTAAGTCGGAAAAGATGGCTGCCCTCGGACGTCTTGCCGCTACACTATCCCACGAGTTGAGAAATCCTCTCACCGGATTGAAAGGGGTAACTCAGCTTCTGCTCAGAAAAACGGATGAAAACGATGAGCGCAGTCAATATGTGCATCTTATTCTTGACGAAGTCGAACGGCTGGGGAGAATTATTGAAGACCTGCTTCATTTCGCCCGTCCGCGTAAACTGAAATATGAACTGATTAATCCAACCAGAATTATTGAGGATTCTCTTCTCCTTGTCTCCCAGGATATTTCGCTAAGGGAAATAAAACTTCACAAACGTCTTTCGAAACTTCCGCCTATTACTGCTGATGCCGATAAATTTAAACAGGTAGTGGTGAATATTATTCTTAATGCATTAGATGCTATGCCTGATGGCGGGAAATTGTTTGTCAGTTCAGGGGTAATAAGAGATGAATTTAACGGCATCGATTTTACTACATTTCAGTTCAAGGATACCGGCTGCGGTATCACAGGCGATGTTCTTGAACATGTATTCGAGCCTTTTTATACGACAAAACCTACCGGTGTGGGGCTGGGACTCGCAGTTTGCAAAGCGATTATCGAGGAGCATGGCGGCAGTATATCGATTTCCTCTGATAGCGCCGGTGATTTGAGAGGCACTACTGTCACTGTAGAAATCCCAGTAAACGAACAACAAAAGTCATTGACAAACCAGCCTGTAAAAAGTAAAATATTAGATGTTTAGTTTTTCGGTCCGGAATATTACTTATCACATTTAAACCAAGGAATGTACCATGGAAAAGCTCTGGGAAAAAATCAAAAAATCGGTGGATGTTGACTGGGGAAAAATTAAAAAATCGGTGGCGGAAGGTGTTTCTACCGCTGCCGAAAAGACTGAAGAATATACAAAAATGGGAAAGGCCAAACTGGATGTCCTCGGAGTAAAGCACAAGATTTCAAAAAAGTTCACTGAATTAGGCGGTATTGTTTATGATGCGGCCAAGGATAATAAAACCAAAGAAGTTTTCCAATCTCCGGAAGTGCAGGTATTGATAAAATCTTTAAATGAACTTGAAGCGGAACTTGGTGAAAAAGAGAGTTCTTTCGAGGAGTTAAAAAATACATCAGAAACTGAAGAATCGAATGAAAAGAAAGAATAACACCAGATATCCCTTATTACATGATTTCATAAATACTGTTTCATAACCACTTCATATAATTGCGAACGAATGGAGTAGCCGAAGCAATCTTACAGTGGAGATTACTTCGGCTATGCCTCGCAATGATTATGGTGGCTTTTATCTGAATACGTCACCGTATTTATGAGCCAGAGCACTTAACGAATTGATAAAACCGGTAAAATAAAGGCTCAATAATTATTTTATCGGTTTTATTTGTTTTTTTGAAACTAAAATGTTATTCGGGTGTTTATATTGAATGAAACACCATAAAAACCTTTTTTATGTGTTATTTATAGAAAGAAATAACCTATAAAATAAGTTAAAGGATTTATTAATTAGCTAAAATTATTGACATCAACAAAAATATATTTTATATTAAGAGGCTAAATTATCAGGAGGTTGGTATCGCATGAAAGCTTCTTTAGTGTCTCGAAAATACCGTGTTTTTTCCCTCACTTTACTGTCTTTACTCGTATTTTCAACATTTCCTTCTTATGCGGCGCTGCCGGTTATAAATTCCGAGCAGGGAATTAAAAGCCCGTTTGCGACGGTTTATGAGAAAGTTGCACCGTCTATTGTCAGAATAAATGTTGAAAGTAAAGTTACAGTTCAGAATTCTCCAAGAACCCCCTGGGATAATTTCTTCAATAATCCGAGACAACAGCAACAGGAGCGGAAAGTAATACCTGGAATGGGCTCGGGTGTTATTGTAGACCGTGAGGGACATATTCTTACAAACAACCATGTCATACGGAATCAAAGTGACGACTCTGTCGCCGATAAAATAATCGTTAAAATCAATGATGCCGAGGAGTACAGCGCTGAAGTAATAGGAAGCGATCCCCAGACTGACCTTGCCATTATCAAGCTCAAACTTGACGGCAAAAAACTGCCGGAGGAATATATCGCCGAACTCGGTGACTCTGATTCAATTAAACCGGGTGATTATGCGGTTGCCATCG
>JABHYP010000490.1 GCA_018656855.1 Candidatus Latescibacterota bacterium
GATACCAGGAGGGAAGCGCTTCCACCACTAACCGTGAGCAGGGTTTTCTCGATACCATTAAATCAAAATACCCCGATTTCGAGATTCTTTCCGACAACCAGTATGCCGGCGCAACCACCGAAACAGGGTTCAGAGCTTCCGAGAATCTCCTGAACAGGTTTACCCATGTGGATGGGATTTTCACACCGAACGAATCGAGCACCTTCGGATTTTTAAGAGCGCTTCAGGCGAATAGACTTGCAGGCAAGATCATTTTTGTCGGTTTTGATTCTTCGGACAAATTGAACGAGGCTCTTGCCAAGGGTGAACTTATGGGGCTTGTCCTTCAGAATCCTTTCAAAATGGGATACCTCGGTGTCAGGACTGCTGTGGCTCACCTGCGTGGGGAACAGATTGAGAAGGTCATTGATACGGGTGTTACAATAGCAACTCCGGAAAACATGAACGATCCGGAAATAAAGCAACTGTTGTCACCCAATCTATCAGAGTATCTGGATTGAATACTTGTCCATAGTCAGTTTTCCGTTGAACTACTGCATACTCAAAACTACATACCACGGATTAAACAAACAGGAAATCATAAGTGGCTGCCGATACAATACTCACGATGCATAACATATCCAAAGCGTTTGGAGGTGTCACTGCCCTAAGGGAGGTTGATTTTGAGGTTCGCAGGGGCGAGATACACGCGCTTATAGGTGAAAACGGCGCGGGGAAATCAACGCTTGTGAAAGTGCTTTCGGGCGCTGTTCATGCCGACAGGGGAGAAATAACCCTTGACGGCAGGTCTTTTATACCCCGTAATCCATTTCATGCGAGACAATCGGGTATTGCTATGGTTTATCAGGAACTCAATCTTGCCATGCACCTTAGCATTGAGGAAAACCTGATGCTGGGAATCGAGAACTCACGGTTCGGCTTTATTCAGCGTAGGGAATATGTTTCACGCATCACCAGAGCGCTCGAGATGCTCTGCCATCCTGACCTGAAACCCGGTATGAAGGTTATGGCTCTCTCTCCGGCGGCGCGACAGCTTGTGGAAATCGCCCGCGGTCTTATTACCGATACGATGGTGTTTGTGCTTGACGAGCCTACCTCCTCGCTTTCAAGATTTGATGCCGAACACCTCTTCGAGGTGCTTAAAACGCTCAAAGCGCAGGGAGTCAGTATTATCTACATCAGCCATTTTCTCGAGGAAGTCCAGTATGTGGCTGATAGATTTACAGTACTGAGGGATGGCGAAACTGCCGGAGCGGGAGAGGTGAGCGAGACGCCGGTCGGAAAAATTATTGAACTGATGGTCGGGCGTCCCCTGACTGAAATGTTTCCCAGAAAACCCCATGAAATTGGCGATGAATTCTTCAATGTTCGAAAACTCAAGGGGAAAAAACTACCCGTGAACGTTTCCTTTTCCGTCCGGCGCGGGGAAATTCTGGGTATTGCAGGACTTGTAGGAGCTGGCCGAACTGAAACATTACGGACGATATTCGGTCTTGATGAAATAGAATCCGGTGATATAACAATAGCAGGAAATGTGAGTATCGAGGGAACTCTGTCGCCGCATGATATGATAAACCGCGATGTTGCGTTTCTTTCGGAGGACAGGAAAAACGAGGGGCTTGCATTAAGCCGCTCAATAGCTGAAAATATTACTTTATCATGTCTTCCGAAACTCTCGAAATTTTGCATGGTGAGCGATGCCGCAATTAACCGTGTTTCCGGGAAGGCCGCAGGAAGGCTTTCCATAAAGCTCGTGCATGTGACCGATAAAGTTGAGAGTCTTTCGGGTGGAAATCAGCAGAAAGTGGCGCTGGCACGTTTACTCGAAGAGGATGCGGATGTGTTTCTTCTGGATGAACCGACACGTGGAGTTGATGTCGGATCGAAGGTTGAAATATTTGGTCTCATAGGAGAACTCGCATCACAGGGCAGATCTGTCGTTATCGTAAGCTCATACCTGCCGGAATTGCTCGGCGTATGCGATACTATTGCTGTTATGCACCGCGGAATACTCGGTCCGAAACGGCTGGCATCGGAATGGGATGAATTTGCAATTATGAACGAGGCAACCTCAGGAAGAAAGAGTAACGAATGAACAGAACAGCAGGGCAACTGATTTCGCAGATAGATAAAGGCGGCATTCAGGTAAAAAAAATGTTGTCGCTCCTCGGGCCGTTTCTCGGTCTCGGGCTTATTATTATTCTCTTCAGTATTCTTGAACCGGGCAAGTTTTCCACTGCTTACAACTTTATGAGAGTTGCC
>JABHYP010000042.1 GCA_018656855.1 Candidatus Latescibacterota bacterium
CTATGTAATCGCTGCTCGTGCGCTCGGGTATAGCCACATGCGAATTATTGTCAGACATATTTTGCCAAATACACTTTCATTTGTCATTGTAGCGGCTACTGTTTCCATTCCCGGATATATTCTCGGTGAGGTGGCGCTTTCGTTTCTCGGTGTTGGAATAGCGGAACCTGTGGCAAGCTGGGGCAACATGCTAAAACAGGCGCAGAGTGTAAGGGTGCTAACATCTTTTTACTGGATACTTGCGCCGGGATATGTCATATTTTTGACCGTGCTTGCATTTAATTTTCTCGGTGACGGGCTTCGGGACGCTCTTGATCCGAGAAAGATAATGTCACCGGCAAACTGATATAAGTGGTTCGAAAGGGGTTGAATGAGCAATCATCTTCTTGAAGTTAAGGGACTGAACACATACTTTGATCTTGAAGCCGGTGTTGCGAAGGCTGTTCAGGATGTTTCTTTTTACATCGATTCCGGCGAAATGCTCGGACTGGTCGGCGAAAGCGGGTGCGGTAAGAGCGTGACATCGCTCTCTATCATGCGTCTTGTTCCCTCGCCGCCGGGCCGTATTGATTCAGGAAATATTCTTTTTAATGAGAAGAGACTTCTTGGGCTTTCGGACGCGGAGATGCGTGATGTAAGAGGTAATGACATTGCGATGATCTTCCAGGAACCGATGACATCGCTCAACCCAGTTTTTACTATCGGTTCGCAGATAGTGGAAGCTGTCCGGCTGCATCAGAAAGTCGGGAAAAATGAGGCGCGTACGAGAACGGTTGAAATGCTCAAACTTGTAGGAATCCCTGATCCGGAACAACGTATTGACGAATATCCACATCAACTGTCCGGAGGAATGAGGCAGCGTGCTATAATTGCCATGGCACTGTCATGTAATCCCGACCTACTAATCGCCGACGAACCTACAACCGCTCTCGATGTAACCATACAGGCGCAGATCATGGATCTTCTTGCAAAACTACAGGATGAACTCGGAATGGCTATACTTCTTATCACTCATGATCTAGGAGTTGTTGCGGAGTCTACAGGCCGTATAGAAGTTATGTACGCCGGTCGTATAGTGGAGGAGGGGACAACAGAAGATATTTTTGCCAATCCCGGACATCCCTACACCAGTGGATTGATTGAGTCTGTGCCGAGGCTTGATACACAGGAAGAAAGGCTTTCGGTGATTGACGGTACTGTTCCCGATCCGGCTGAACTGCCCCCCGGATGTCCTTTTAATCCGCGCTGCCCGCTTGCTGATGATCATTGCAGAGAAGAACTGCCTGAACTTGAGGTTGTGCAAGAAATTCATAGAACACGGTGTTTTAAAAAAGACCAGGTGCTGATGTGATAAAAGAAAACGAAATAATCCTGAACGTTTCAGGACTGAAAAAATACTTTCCGATAAAAAAAGGCTTGTTTTCAAAGACTGCGGGCTATGTTAAAGCCGTGGACGGAGTATCTTTTAACATTAAGCGCGGTGAAACGCTCGGTCTGGTCGGGGAAAGCGGATGCGGTAAAACGACAACAGGAAGATTGATTCTGCGCCTGATCGACACTACAGAAGGAACTGTGGATTTCGACGGCACCGATGTTCTTGCCGCAAAAGGCGGAGACCTTCGCACGCTGCACCGAAGGATGCAGATTATATTCCAGGATCCCTTTAGCTCGCTTAATCCGAGGATGACTGTGGGAGGTATGATAACAGAAGTCCTGAAAGTTCACAGGATTGCCACGGGAGATGATGTACATACGCGAACAGGGGAACTGCTCGACATGGTCGGCCTTGCGCCGCGGCATGCTAATCTGTATCCACACGAATTTTCAGGTGGTCAGCGCCAGAGAATCGGAATAGCAAGGGCGCTTGCGGTTTCACCGGAATTCATTGTTGCAGATGAACCTGTAAGTGCATTGGATGTATCCATCCAGGCTCAGATAATCAATTTACTTCAGGACCTCCAGGAAGAACTCGGTCTGACATATCTTTTCATAGCCCACGATCTAAGCGTGATAAGGCACATTTCTTCCAGAGTCGCAGTGATGTACCTTGGGAAAATTGTCGAAATTGCCCATTCATCAGACCTATACGACAATCCGCTGCACCCTTATACGACAGCCCTCATGTCCGCTGTTCCTATTCCCGACCCGAAGATTCAGAAAGAGCGGATTATTCTCGGAGGCGACGTACCGTCTTCTTCGGATATCCCGTCAGGATGCCCCTTCCATCCGCGATGTCCTGAATGTGTCAATGAGTGCAAAGATACTGCTCCATCGCTTGTGGAAAAGAGCGGCGGCCATTTTGTTTCATGTATAAGGAGATGATTTAATTAATAACATGCCGCCGTATAATTTGAAACAAAATGTATTATGCGACGTATGATATACTAAGATAAAACGACAGAAGTCAGAATATAGAAGTTATAAGTCAGAATAATTAAATCATCGTTATATATAACGGTTATTATATATTTGACCTGACTCCCGGCTCCTTTATTCTGATTACTTAATATTATGCCCAATTGAACCTTTTTCAGGGAGATGTGATGCATTCTCTGGCATATATGCGAACGAAATGTTTTGCGCATGTTTTCGTGATTTTTATACTTGCCTTTGTCTTTATATTAATGCCTTTTGATGCCTATGCTGTCAATTCTATCAAAACAAAATACTTCACCATTATTTTCGCCGAAAATGGCGAATATACAGCAGGAGAGATTGCAAAATTCTGTGATGAAACCTACGAGCAGTTAATGGCGCGCTATGATGCTTTTACCGATAATCCAAGCGTTGTATGCATTGTCAATGACGCGATAGACATTGCAAACGGCTACGCGCTCTATTTTCAGAATACCATAACTATTTTCGCCACGAATATGGATTTTGAACTCAGGGGACAGACTGACTGGCTGAAGAATGTTTTCGTTCATGAAATGACCCATATGGTTGCCTTACAAAAGGCGGCGAAGGGCCCCATCAATTTTGTCGGACTAGGTACAAACCGGTCTAATAGAAATCCGGATCATAATGTATCCTTATTTTGGTACCATTTATCACAACCGGGATGGTTTTCTGAGGGCAATGCACAGGTTGGCGCCGAATCTTTCGGGGCGGAGCGATGGGACACACACCGTGACATGGTACTGAGAAGCGCCTGGTATGAAAAATCATTGCTGTCATTTGATGATATGTCCGTTCTTTCAGGACAGGATGGCATGGATTCGGAGATGGTTTATAACCAAGGGTACTCAATGGTTCGATACATCAAAGAAAAATATGGATATGAAAAGGTGATTGAACTTAACAATGACTACTCATACTTCGACTTCGATATTACTCTAAAAAACGTACTTGGAATAACTCCGGACCAGCTTTATTCCGGCTGGGTAAAATCGCTCGAAACACAATATGCATCTTTCCGTAACAGAAGCATTGATGAAGGTGAATTGGTAGAAGACAGAGGTTCAATGGACTTTTCCCCGGCTGTGTCGCCGGATGGACGCTATCTTGCCTGGCTTTCGAACAGGGGAAAAGACTATCCTATCATGGATTTGATGCTGAAAGATCTTTCCACCGGCAAGGCAAAAGTTCTGGTAAAAAATTCTGATTATCGCGTATCATGGTCTCATGATTCAAGCAAGCTGCTTTATGTAAAACGTCCACCTAAAAGGCCGAATTTTTATGACATTTACACTTATGATGTTCAAACGGAAAAAGAAAGAAGAATCTCACGACTCATGCGTGCACGAGACCCCTCCTTTTCACCCGGAGACAGCCTCATAGTTTTTATAAGAAATGAAGGCGGAAATAACTCTATCGCCACTATTAAACCTGATGGTACAGGATTCCGCTGCCTGACCTCAACTCACGAGGGCACACAATTTTACAAACCTTCATTCTCTCCGGACGGCTCA
>JABHYP010000491.1 GCA_018656855.1 Candidatus Latescibacterota bacterium
CTCCTGTACACTTTCAGGCACCTTCTCGGAGTAAACTCGAATTAGATATGAAAATCAATATATTGCGCCTTTTTGTAAAAAAATGCAATTTTTTTCAATCCTTATATCGGAGTTTTAGTGTCCTCTTGGAAAGCGGGACGCTGGTAGAATAGTAAGAATCTTAATCGATCAAGTGGTATTCGTTCTCATGTGCAATGGCCTGGCCCCTTTCTACCGAAAACCCCACTCCAGGGGAGCTCATTTTCAACCTCTTGGCCACTTGTCTGATCGACATACCCAACTCGCTGACAGCCCAAAAACAGAATAGGCTCCTTGCCTTCACTTTTCGAGGCTGCTTTCCCCTCGACATTATTTCACGCGTTTCCATGCCATAGATTTCAGCGACCCTTTCGGCAATTCGATCCAAGTCATACCCTTGGCGTTTCAATTCGTAGTGGCGCTCATATTTTTCCTCCGCCCGGGAGAGTACCGAATCTACAAACTCTGAATCACCCAAAATCCGCTCGTCGCTCATCACATGGTCTTTCCCCATCCGCCTCAACCTCTTTACCTCAGACCATCCTCCAACGCTCCGAATCAATCCCCCACCTGTCAGTTCGTCCTGACGACCTTGACCCATGCCTACCTCTACATAGTTGAGATATTCTTTTCTCGCGCGTTTGGCTGTTTTACCGAAATATCCCAGCACATAGTCCACATCCTGCCACGGCCTCGTCTTTTCGTCCACCAGTGCGCTGTGTCCGCAATAGGCGTATCTATTCAATTCTTTCAGGCTTTGAGTAATTCCGGCACGAATCGGGTTAAGGTGAATATACCGGACAAGTTCTTTAAGATATGCATCTTCCTGACAGATAATGGATTTATAACGATTCTGAAACAACTGCCCCTGGCGCTTGTGACGGCGATTAAAACTGACAGCATAGCCAGTAAGGAGTCTTCTCATCACCGTGGCGAGGGAGCTAACGCCCGTTCGAAACAGAAAATGGGCATGGTTCGGCATGAACACCCATGCGTAACAGGCCATTTGAGTCTCAGGCAGGAGTTTTGCCAGGCGATCGAGGAAATCCCCTCGATCACTGTTGTTTATGAATATCTTTCGACGCTCTATCCCCCGGATCATAATGTGATGCAGCACGCCGGGCGCGTCCAACCGAGCTTGTCTTGGCATGGCGTATCATTGGCACAAAACCCGGTACATTGTCAACTTACTTTTTTACCAGCGTCCCCCTCTTCCCCATAGAAAAGTAATCGTTCCTATTCCCCGGTATGGGAATGCATACTTGCTCAGGACGTGCTACCAACGCCACTGATTTTGCAGTTGGAACGTGGGTGTATTGTTCCCCTAAGTAAGTTCCGCCGGTCTCCTCAAAAAGAATTATCAGAAGTTACTTTTTAAAACGCGAACGATAAGTTATTAACAGAAACAGTATATGTTCAGACGAAATCGGAGCCGATTCCCGGACACTTTTCTGCCCGGTTCAGCGGACACTTTTAGAGCTGGTACTGATTCTTTGCGTATAACAAAACGCTACGATTATTCCACCACAGGACTTTATTTTTTTCTTTTTCCTTTAGGGATAATAGCATGTTCGATACCTCGTTTTCAATTGTTCCTTTTTTTTGCCAATCCAAAATAGTCAGCACCAGGTTTTCCTGATGATCTTGTTCAATGGTACAGACCCTTTTATCAAATAGGAGATGGCGCATTTTTTGGAGGGAAATTTTGTTGCCATTTACATCATTATAATACTCTCCGCCTAACTCTTTCAGAAAATATTCATATGCAAGCCTGGCAACCATAACACAATAAAATTCAAGCTCAACTTTTATTGGATCAAGTCCAAAAATTTCATCCAGGAAATAGCTGCTGACCAAATCCTTTATTCCATTTTCAATGAGCCAACGGAAACGATATTTTCGGAGGATATCTTTTGAAGGCAGGTTTACCCTTGTGGTTCCAAAGCAGCGAACTTTTTTGGAAGATTCTTTTTCTCTGAGAATTACAATTTTCATTGCAAGACCCGTGTTGGGCAATTTGACTTGTATCGATTTTAATTCATCGTTCTGGTCATATATCTCCCACCCATCATTACTGTTTAAAGCCGGTGTGATTAATTTAAGTATTTGCTTATTCTTTCTCAAACAAATGTAAATATCACCATTCTTGAAGGCGATTTCTTTATAGAAGAGAAAATCATTTTCTTTTGTATATTCCGAATCGATATAAAGTTCCTTAACAGCTAAAGGATCCAAAATAGGAAAAATGTTTTGCTCGCAAAACTGTTTAACAATGCGAGGCGCTCTGGTACTTCCCTGAAAATAGGCCATATTAATAATGACATTGTTAGCCAGGTCCCACGCTATATGGGGACGGAACCCCGGAACCATGTTGCCGGCTTTATCCGGGCCTTTGCCAATTTGTTTTTCGGCGCTATACGCGCCATAAAACTGCTTAAAATGAAAATCAAAGCCGATCTGTAGGCCCTCTATAAGACCCAATTCTTTAGCTCTCGCCACCAGATCGCATCTGAGTTTTTGAATTTCAGCAAACTCAAAGTCAATAGTATCTTCATAATATTTGGAAGTAGACCCATACATCCCAATACCACTGGCTAAGGCAACGCTATGGTCACGGTTATTGCTCAGATGACTAATCCGCCGATACCCGGCTATTATTCTGAAAACATTTAATAATACCAGGTTCGAAATCTCTTTTCCTCTAAGTTTAAGAGGACCGTGGGTTTCAAAAGCCTGAACCACCCCTAAATCATTAACAAATGGCGCTAAAAGAAAAGGGCCGGGATCACAAATATGGAATGCACGGCTTTTCATCTTATTGCAAATCAATTCAAAATGTCGGTTTATCCTTCGTGTTCGGAGGAGGGTTTCCTCAGCTAAACGGTGAAATGCACTTTTCAGTGGTTTAAAGTCTTCATTTACTGCAAGTCGTTCTTTGAGCAAGTACTCATCCAACGCAACAGGGTCACGATTTTTGTCCTCCAAACCCCAGTGTTTAATGAGCCGATGAACAGCAAATCTGGAGATTTTCAGATCGAGTTTTTTTATGATGGTTTTCGGAGACCATTTTGGATGTTGTAGCCTTTCCAATAGAATTGCAGTTTTTAACTCAGGAGAAATGCTTTGTTTTCCAGGAGAAACAGCGGGAAAAATCCCCCAAAGTCCATAAAAATTGTAATCCTCTTTCAAACGGTAGTACGTAGGCAATGATATGCCATAGCGAAAACAAACTTCCTTGATACCAGCCTTTGGATTAAAGAAAAGTTCTCGTAGCAGCTCCAATCGCTTATGAAAGATATCCTGATCAAGAAAAAAAGTAATTTTCCGATTTTTCACATTCCGTTCGCAGATGGGTGATTTCAAAAGGCCGGCCCACAAATGCAAAGTTCTCTGAATTCTTCCCCAAAAGTCAAGATCGACTTTCATATCCGATATTCCATGGCCGTGTGACTGTAGAATTTTTGAGATCAGTTTTGGAGTGGTTGCATCTTTAGTAATTGGGATTGCTTGAGCGAAACGATGAATCGCGGTATAGGAAATGTGTGGACGGCTCTTCCTTATTAACAACGCCAATTGCTCTAAATCCGGATACTGTTTAGAGTTGTCGGAAAAGAATAACAAGCCTGAGAATCCATAGTTTATAAAACGCTTTTCAAGTTCATAGTAAACCGATTTTCGAATATTGAATTTTTCACAGGCCAATTTAATAGACGATCTCTTCGTCCACACACTTCGGAGACACTCGTATTGGTTGAAAAATGGTTCGCTGTCATACAGGTAAGGTTTGTTGACCTGGTATTTGGCCATAGCCTGCACAATGCGAGATTGGAGTGACTGAAAATATTGGATGGAGTTTTTTGAAAGAATCATGCCTGAATGTTATCAGGCTAATCGCACAATGTCAAGGGTTTTCTTCTCAAGCTAATCGCACTTTTGAGCTTAAAATGAAAGACTTTCATTGAAAGGCTAAAGACGCGTTATTTCGAATAGTTAAGTATGATATTACGAAGATAGCTGCGTAGCGGGCACAAGAAAGGCAATGGTTGTCTCAATCTCTATCGCCAGGGAAAAAAACGTGAAGCTCTTAAAACTTCCCTGTTTTTTATGGGTTACGACATCAACGTGATGCAGGGATGCCTTAAAAAGGTCACAAAGCACTGAAATATTTTGTTGCATTTAGGATGATACGTTCTCAGGCTAATCGCACAATTGTGCAAGAAAATATTCTTGATAATTCAAACGGTTAAAAATATTTACCCCTAGAAAAAGCTTGAAATCGTCCTGATATCCTATCAGATTTCGTCTGATGTTTATTCTGGATGCGTATTTCTCCGAAAGCAACTGGAACTCGGTGGATCTTTTTACCCGGTTTTTATTATGTACGCCTTTTCCTCAAAAAAAAGTCCGTATCAGACCGGATAACGCAAAAGGTTTCTTGAACCTGAAAAGGGCCATCAACGCTCTGAATTTAAGCCATTCCACCCCGGACGGATTTTATATGGAGTCTGATTTCTCGAGGATCCATGCTCCCAAGGAAAAGGCACATCTGGAGTCTTCCCACCGCAGCTTTCACAATTTTGAAATTCGAATAATCAAGGCATTTGAGAACAGAATTGCAAAGACCGAGCCCGGTTTCCTTTTTTCTAATGGTAGAAAAGAGAAAATAACGGTCACCTTCATTGATATTACTCTCCATGATTTAAAAACAAGCCCTCTTATAGATGCGTATCGCCATGAGCATAACTGTACAAAACACTATTTTTCTGAAAATGGGAAAGTCTCTGCCTGGGTGCCGGATCATAAACTTGCAGATTTTTTCAGGACAGCGCCTGACACCCTGACCTTTTTTCCCGGACAGGTTAAGGAGTATATGAAATATGGCTTCACGAAAACAAAAGCCACCGTGTCCAAAAAGAGGATCATCAGGTTTGATAAGCAGAATTATTATGTAACCATCGGTGCGGACTTGTTTAGCAGGCATAAAAGCACCCCAGTGCAGATATCCCGATACAATGACAAGCTCTTTATTTTTGAACCGAAGGAGAATGGTATTCTTCTGGGCGAAGCACTGGCCCAAAAACCTCCAGAGAAAAAGGTTGAATCATGCAACAAACAGCCTGAAGAAAATGAACTGGAACAAATAATGGCCTTTTTGGAGAAGCACCGCATGGTTGTTGATCGCCCGGCCTTGATCGAAGCCTATCATAAGGGACTCTCTCTTGCACAAACAAAGGAAATATTTCAACACAATCAAAAAAGGTATGAAACCTACCTTAAAAAGATGAAACAACCTGAGAATAGAAAAGGCTCAGCCCTGTTCAATGCGTTTCTTCTTGATTGTCAAAATTATCTGCGAAAAACCCATGTGGCGCCATATGCTTCCAATGGAAAGAAATAATATGAAACGAAAAGAAAGCTTTATCAATGACAAACGCCGTGTCTCTTATTTGAGTGCCATCTATAATCGGATATATCGCGGACAAAGTGTGTTAATTGAAGGGGATTACGGAGTGGGAAAAACCAAATTCCTAAAATTATTACGCCCCAAAAAGCTTCATGCCGTGTGGGTTGAGTCTTTGTTCAACATACATGAAACGCTAGCCTCTATTCTCAAAGAGCTGAATTATGATACAATCGCCACCTATCGGAGAACTCCCGAATATTTAAAAATGGTATGTAACCTATCCAGTTGCTTTCTTATAATAGATGAGGCAAATGATCTGGATCGTCGTGTATGGCCTTATATGAAACGGATCATTGATGCTGGTATACCGATTGTGTTTGCTGGGTTGCCAAAGGTCAGGACTTTTTTAACCAGTGAACATCCTGATATTCTCAGCCGTTTGAAAACCCTTGTGCTCTATCCCATTGTGGTAGAGGATTTCGTTATTGAGTTTAAAGATATTGAACAGGAGGCTATTGAGCAGTTATATATGGTGACCAAGGGTGACATGCGCAAATTTAAAGAAATATGTACTGACTGCCGGGACAAGGCAAGAGAATTAAAAATTCCCTTTGTTGACCTC
>JABHYP010000492.1 GCA_018656855.1 Candidatus Latescibacterota bacterium
GTCCGTATCTTGACGCTATGGTCAACTGGTTCAATGGCGGAGAACAAGCGGCGAAAGCCCACCAGAACGACCAGTACCTTAAAGGGAAGAAGATAGCAATCGTTATCGACAACCGCTATGAGTACACTCAGGTTGCTTATCCTTCTCTCAGACTACGCCATAACGGTGCTGAAGTTTATATTGTCGCCAATACAGATGGTGACTTTCGTGAATATAGAAACGTTTTAGGAACCACCAAGGCCGATATTAAAGCCCAGGACGCAATTAACGAGCAGTTTGATGCCATCATCCTCGTTGGCCATTACGCAGCAGACACCTACCGCCGTCATGCAGACGTCCGTCAGTTTGTCACACGCCAGATGCAAAGAGGAACCCTTATAGCTTCCATGAACTGGGGACACACTACCTTTATTCAGGCCGATATTGCCAAAGGTCGTGAATTTGCAGTCACCTGGGGTATGCAGAACGACATCAAAAATGCCGGTGGGAAAGCGGTTCTCAAACCTGTTCACAGGGACCGGAATCTCATTACCTGTGCTTCGGATGATGATCTGCCATTTCTCATGAATTATGTTGTAGGCTACCTGACAACAATGAAATAGTAAGTGTTATGAAGAATAAGAGGGACAAAAATCAGAATCCGTTAAATGATAAATAATGTAGATCTGAGAGGATCGTTTGCCTTTTCATTGCTATTAGTAAATTTTCAACAGATTCATAAAAAAGAGGCGGGATTGCTCCCGCCTCTTCTTTTCGCTTATCATCCTACATCATCGCGGCACAGACTGTCAATACCCCCGTATCCGAACCCTCGCGGCCATGCGCTGATTGTGCATCGGCCCCCACTTGAGCCCGCCGTTGAGGTAAATACTCGGCGTATCGTTTGTGCGTCGAATCATTTCCTCGCATATCTCTACGCTCATCACCCACAAAATAGTGGTGGTAAGAATACCCGAAGTCGGGCATACTTTTCGGTTGAAACCCGGGATTGCAAACATACCGCAGGTATCCATCATAAGTCCGGCATGCACCTCAGTTTCCTTCGATACTGCCCGTCCCTCAGGGGCTTTAAAATTACGTGTTGCCGGGCCAATGGACGCAATTCTCATGCCTCGGGTTCTGAACTCGTCAAGGTTTTTCAGATCGACCTCGTCATCCGGTTCATAAATGCCCATTATCACGCAGTCATCTGATGTGCCGGCAAGTCTACCGTCAGAAAGACCCTTGGCGAAGGAAAATCCCCCGCGTCGTCCCTGTGCCTCGGAGGCAAAAGATTCAAAATATCTGCTGTAGAAATAACACATTCCCCCGGAGAGCAGAGTATCAACCGCCATTTTCGCCATTTTCTTCAGGTTGCCGAGTTCGGAGCCAACAAGCGTCATCTGGCGCAGAACCTCATCGAAATAAATACCCATAAGCGGTTCGTTCAGATTTGCCCACGCCGTGTTTTTAGGCAGTGGTTGCTCGTCGCCTATGACATTCATTTTCTTTCCGCTTCGTGACAGAACACGGGATGCATCCGCCATCATCATCCAGTAAATCGTGCTGTTAAGCGGTCCGGATTCTGGGCCGAGCGGAGCAACAGAACCCGGAATTTCCACCTGCGCGGCTATATGGTCGACATTTGTTTCAATCCAGATATCCGAGTAAGGACGGACTTTGAGTTTTTGCAGGGGCTCATTCATGTTTTCGAAGCCCTTTATGTCGCCTCCGTATGGACTGGGGCCGCCGATGACAAAAAGATCCTTTTTTGCAATATCATCTATGTAACCCGAAGGCGAGGGACCGTTTGAAAGAACAAGGTCGCCATCCTTCACCTTCTCAATATCATAGCCCGGGGTAATAAACTCCGGCATGCCGTTGCGGCCGGGGAAAATATCAGATGTGCTGGTATGTCCAAGATCCCAGGCACTCCAGACTTTGCGTCCTTTCGCGGCTGTTTCAGCGATGGTATACGCAGCTTCAAGGATTTTATCCGACTGTGTTGCACGAACCCATTTCAGCATCTTCTTTACTTTTTTTACATAGGTCATTGAATATGGACTGTCGAAAGACGTATTCAGGGGAAGGCGTTGCTTTTTCACCGTTTCTGCCTGTGCGGCCATTTCGCCAGGGAGGGCAAATACAAGTGGTATCATGCTGAACATGTCGCGACGTTTCATTCTGTTTATTCCTTTCCGGAGATGTGCCCCATATTGTGAAAGTTAATTATGCAATATTTTCTTAAAAGAGGAGCTAAGTCTCGTGCTTTAACTCTTCGCCTGGATCGTTTTATTGGGCTCCATCATCGTGTTCGGGTGGAGCAACTCTATTGAGATGGTCCCAGTATTCGCCAGGGCTTCCGGGTATGTTTTCAACCGAAAATTCGAC
>JABHYP010000043.1 GCA_018656855.1 Candidatus Latescibacterota bacterium
AAAAACTCCCGCCTCCATGCCCCACATCGAAATACACACCGCGTTTCTGTGCCTTGAGTACATCAGGATTAACCTTTAAATTCTCGTCAACCGTTGGGAAGCCAGGATAATAACAGTGAGTATAAATGTCCCCCGGCCGCATTTTTTTGAGGATAATATCACGGAAAGAGCGTTCTGGATACCCTTTCATAGGCGGCGCGGGGTGGAAGTCGAACATACACGGCAAATTTGCCAGGTTTCCGGCCGCTATAATACTGTCTGCCGTGGTCCACGGATTACGCAGTTCATCATAGTTCCTGGCATCATAATGTGCTGTTTTGAATCCAACAATGATATCGGGATACTTTTTAGCAGTTTCCGCAGCTAGCTTGTGATCAAACATGTAGGGATCATTTTCATATTCCCGCTTTGTCATCCCTTTCTTGGATATATTCAAAAAAGCAAGTACTCTGACCCTTGCTCTGTCAATAGACCTTTTTTTAAAATCTTCAAACGTTTCAGCGCCTGAACAACCCGCATCGACAAGTGTTGTAACTCCATACGGAAAACCGTAACTGTCAGGTACCATCCAACGCCACCTGGGAGTATAATCTGTGTAGTAGAGATGAGCATGAATATCAACAAAACCGGGAGATACATAGTAACCTGATATATCAACTACTTTCATTTTATCATCAATACGGATATTTTTCTCAACACTGGCAATCTTTCCGTTTCTGATAAGTACATCCATCACTTTGTTGATATTATTTTTAGGATCAATCACATGGCCGCCCTTAAGAAGAATGTCCGGCCGAGGAAATTCAAACTGCTGCGCCGATACAGTTGAAACTGTAAGAGCAAATAGAAAGACAGTTAATGAAATAAACAATAATCTTTTCATAATAGTACCTCCAGTAAGTTGCTTGTAAATGAAATGTGAATTATCTTTCTTCTTGCTTTTCCGGCGGCGGCCCGAAACGGTTGAAGAGAGATTCTTTTTGTGGACTATATGTTATATGTAATTGAGGAGTTTCTAGCCGCTGACCTTCCGGCACAATACGGCCATTTCGAAATGACGAATCAAACATTGCTGCCAGAGCACATGAGGTGAGCAGTGTCCGCTCAACCGGGTAATGCGCCCTGCCTTCGACAATCATTTTCTCGATAAAGTAAACCAGCCCGGTAAAGTGAGCCGCCATAATTTCTCCCCGCTGGCTCCTGAATTGAACGAAAACAGGTTCTTCTTTTCCGCTCACTTTAGCTGCGAATGTCCAGTCTACTCTCACTCCGTTCATTCATCCAGGTTGATGAATTGCCTGCTTGCTTCCTCCATTGCTCTCTTTACACCGGAAAGCATCAGAGAGCCACCAAAGATGGTAGTAACATCGGAAAGATTGATAAAAGGCCGCACCCCTATTGATTCATAGGTTGGGATTGAGCTGTCCGTAAGAGTATCCGGTTGTTCCGTTGATCGGGCACACCCGGTTAAGCCGGCGATAGATACAAAACTTGTTTTTTTAAGAAAATTACGCCTGGAACCATTTTCAAAAACTCCATCATTGGTGCCTTTATTAAAACAGTGCTTTCATTAAAAGTACCTCCATTATAATCACGTGTTTTTTTAACACAAAACCAATAAATATTTAAGAAGTTAACTCCATATTTTATATTTTTTAACATTCATTTCATCAGTAGTGTTTTATTATATATTCACTGATTCATGGCAAATTCCAATCACAAATATTATATGTAATAATACTGATGTCAACAATATTTTTATTGATTATTTCTAAAATAATAACTATTAATGATATTTATTGATGAAAAAAGAAATATTTGTTATTTTATAATAGTTCAATTTTAACTAGCAATCATTAAAAGGAGGAGTAATAAATGGTAATAGATGAAATTAATTACAAAATCATGAAGCAACTGCAAGATGGAAGAAAATCTTACAGAGAAATTGCGAAATCTCTTTCAATCACTGAGAATACCGTTCGAGCCCGTGTAAAAAAGTTAAAAAAAGAAGGCATTTTTTCAATAACCGGGCTGGTCAATCCAGATAAAATACCCGATCATACAATTGCATTTGTTGGAGTCAGAATAAAAAACTTGAGCATTCTTAGTCAGGCTGAAGAAATTAGTAAGATGAAAGGAGTGGTATCAGTATCAATTGTAACCGGACGTTATGATCTGATGATGATTGTTATGTTTACTAAAGAATTCGGCCTGCTTCAATTTTATTCTGATGAACTGTCAAACATTTCTGATGTAGTATCAGTTGAAACATTTATCGCATATGAAAACTTTAATCTGAATCTGCCTTATATCTTATAAGCATTATTCGTCCAATTAGGTGTTTATTTAAAAACAGGCAAGGCGGTTGTTTTTGCTGTTGTGCTTTACTGGGTAGGTTTTGCAGAGGACGCAGATAACTACATTGTCACTGTGTAATTGATATGTTTATTATCTTAATTATTTTAAGAAACATTAATACTCTTTGAAATCTAATATTCACGCTTAAATTACCATGGATTAAAATATGTGTCTGAAAAAAACTATTTGCTTAAGAGTATTATTTCTCCTCGCTGTACTAATAGTACATAACGGATTATATGTAAACATCATATCCGCAGAAGAAAATAAGCCTGTATTTAATGAGATGATGTCATCAATTGTTACCAAAAATGACGGATATTCTGTATGGGACGGTTCAGACCATATTCATTATGAAAACTACCGTGATTCATCGGAAATGAAATCAATTCCTGACGAAGATGGAGACTACCCTGACTGGATAGAAATTTTCAATCCCGGAACTTCTCCTGTTGATCTGACAGGTTACGGGCTGTCCGATAACACAACAGATCCTTTCAAATGGGTATTCCCTGAATACAGTATTGAACCTGGAGATTATATGCTCATCTTTGCTTCCGGCAAAGATCGAAAAGATAGTGTAAACTTCTGGGAGATAGTAATAAACAAAGGAGACGAATGGAAGTATTTTATCGGGACTAAAGACCCGCCGGAAGACTGGCGTTTTCCCGATTTTGATGATTCTGTTTGGGACTCCGGCCCCAGCGGTTTTGGATTTGGAGACGATGACGACGAAACGGTAATCCAGGGAGCCACTGCATTTTATATTAGGAAAAAATTCAATATTGAGGATGTTGCAAATATCACCGATTGCATTCTCCAGATTGATTATGACGATGCATTTGTCGCATATCTAAACGGAACCGAAATTGCACGGGCAAATATTATTGGTGAGGAGGGTGTTCCCCCACCGAGACATCAGACCGCAACGGAATCCATAGAAGCGACGATGTACACCGGAGGGAAACCGTCAGTATTCAATATTGATAATTTCCAATC
>JABHYP010000493.1 GCA_018656855.1 Candidatus Latescibacterota bacterium
ATTTCCCTCAATGATATTTTCGAGGCAGTCGAAAAGCAGTTGTGAAGATTTGAAATAATTGAATCCGACTATAGCAAGGTTTGATTGGGGTTCGGATGGCTTCTCAACGAACTGTGTAATGACATCGTCGATAACATTAATCACCCCGAACCTTCTCGGATCATCCACTTCCTTTACCGCTATGACACCGTCAAAACGAGGATCGATAAATTCTGAAAAGTCGCCGTCGATGATTGTGTCGCCGTAAATTACCACAATCTCTTCACTTTCAGTCAAATTCCGTGTAAGGCTCACAGCATGTCCCAGACCGAGTTGTTTCTCCTGGATAACGACCTCACTTTCAATGCCGGGATAGTGATCTTTTACATATTGAGGGATATTGGTACCCTCGGAGCCTATTATGAGTATAAGTTTTGTACAGCCGAGAGGAAGCAGACTGTCAATGATATGGGCAATAATTGGTTTTGAACCGACATGAAGAAGCGCCTTGGGTTTACTACTGGTAAGGGGTCTGAGTCGCGTACCCGAACCCGCAACAGGGATTATTGCAATCATTTTAATTTGTCCGTGGTTAGTGGTCCGTTGTCAGTTGTAATATTTCTGTATTGAGTTTTGAGAATTTGATATTCATTATTTACTCTTATCCCTTGTCCCTGTACTTCATCATCCTTCATCATTTTCTCTCCTGACGCCATCCATCGGCTCCGGATAGAGGATTCGCTCCACTCCGGCATCTTTGAAAGCCTCAATCATTTTGTCCGGTTCGGGATTTAAAGCAAGAATGGTTCCGCCTTTCCCTGCGCCGGCAAGTTTGGCTGATATGGCGCCAGAGTCAAGAGCGGTTTTGATTATCTTTTCATTAATCGGCGATGACGATCCTATGGAGCGGATAATTTCGTGGTTTTCGGTCATAGCCTCCCCGAGGAGTTCCCAATCGCCCTGCAAAACGGCCTTTTTCGACATGCGCGCGATATGTGCAAGACGAAGCATACTTTTAATAACAAAAGGGTCGCCTTCAATCCAGCGGTCGCGCACCGGCTTGTGAACTGAACCCGAAATTCGCTGAACTCCGGTATGCGCAAGAACAACCGGAAGAGGCTGGGCGCAATCCGCCATGTCCTCCACCGTACCAAGAGGCTCGCGACTGAGTGATAGATAATGTTCTTTGCCATGGAAATCGAGAAAGTTCAGTGATCCGAACGAACACATATAAGCGTCCTGATAACCGCAGACTATTTTAAGGAAGTAGAGTTCTATGTGGCGGACAATTTCTGCGAGTATATAATGGTTTTTGTATGTTTTTTCTCCCCATGCCTTTTTTTCAAAGGATTCGATACCCTTTACTTCCATCCATTCAAGAAGGCCTGCAACCAGCGCGGTCATCACTGCGGTTGAACCGGAAAGACCGGCGCGAACAGGGATGTCGGATGTTACCGTTACGCGCAGGTGTGTGTTTTCAAGTTCAAAATACTCGATCGATGCAAGCACGGCATCGAACATATTTCCATCCTGGTGGAGATCTCCGGGATTCCTGATTGTACGAACCGAGCCCTCAACCTCGATTTCAAGGGCATCATAATCCTCAACGGTTACATAAGCCCGCTCTTTTGTCGAACAGGAAATGACCGAACCGCCGTACATATCGGATGGATTGCCGACAATGCCGCATCGTCCGGGAGCTGAGCAGGAAATTTTATATTCGCCCAAGGATTATACCTCCTTGAGCTTTTTTCTCATATACTGCCTGATCATGTAGCCATATTCGGGGTCGTCAAGGGCAAAGTCTATAAAAGCTTTGAAGTAGGTCTCAAATCCTCCCACATCATACCGGTGTTCATCGGCACGCAGTTTGACGCCTATTATTTTTTTCCCCATTTTCAGAAGCGTATTCATAGAATCGGTGATCTCAAGCTCACCTTTTCTACCTGCCGGTGTGCGTTTAATAGCCTCGAAAATCGCCGGATCAAACACATATCTGGCAGCTATAGCGAGCCGTGAGGGAGCCTCTGACGGATGGGGCTTTTCAATAAGCTCCTCCACCTCGAAGCTCGCGCCGACACGCCCCTTTGGTTTTGCGATACCATACTTCCTGACATCTTCTTCAGTTACTTCCATGAACGCGACCGTGGCGCCAGCTTTCTCATTTTCATGAATTTCAACCATTCTCTTAAGAAGACTTGAATGATCACCTCCCATTATAACCGAGTCGCCGAGCGCAACAGTAAAGCTGTTATCGTCCGTAAATTTCTTGGCATAGGATATGGCATCGCCCAGGCCATTCGGGTTTGTCTGGCGAATGTAGAAAAAGGAAAGATGTTCGGGAAAGTCCCTTTCGATTACTTTGTCACCGAGTTCAGGGCTGAAATCAAAATGGTCTTCTATAGAACGCTTCTTCTGGCCGGTTACAAAGAGAATGTTGTCCAGTCCGGCTTCGGCGAGTTCTTCCACCACATACTGTACAATCGGTTTTCGCCCGATGGGAAGCATCTCTTTAGGCTGACTCTTGGTGGCGGGAAGAAGCCGTGTACCGAGACCGGCAACCGGAATAACCGCTTTAGTGATAGACATGTCACCCCTTTCGTTTTCGTTTAATTCCTCGCTTTTTTAGGTAAAATAACCATTTAAAACTATCCAGTCAATCGCAATTAATAAGTATCTAAAATATGCTTAATTATGGTTGAACATGAAATTAGCTGTAAAACTTTATCTGCTGTGCATAGGATAAAATGTTTTTCCTTTTTTAAAAGGTTGATTGAATACCAGATATTTTTTACATTATTATCTTGAATTATTTATAAATAATATATTTGGATATTAATGATGCGGATTGTTTGTTATAATTATATTATTGTTAAAATTCACAATTGCCTTTCGACAAGTGATGAAACCATTAATCTTTACAGCTTTGCGAGAGAATGAATATAAATTTTTCGAGTCAGGCGGTAAAATATGAAAGTCGGAACTGGATACTGTAATGAAAAAGACTCTTTCTTATCGGGCAAAAAAGCTGCTAATAATGCAATAAAAAACGGCAACATACACAAACCTGAAATAGTGTTTGCCTTCTGCAGCGGAAATATTGATCATGATGAATTTTTTAAAGGACTGCAATCTGTTGTTGGGAATGATGTGCCAATAATCGGTGGTTCAGCTATTGGAATAATCACTAATAATGACATATCATATGAAGGTTATCCCGCAGGTGCCGCAATAATTCAGTCCGATACACTACAATACAGAGTTGCGGCCGCAGATAATTTAAATAAAGGTGAAAAATTAGCAGGAAAAAAATTAGCAGAGAAATTTGTATCAAATAAACCGGAAGAAGGGCATTTACTAATGTTCTATGATTCAATAAAAAAACCTGCAACAGAAATCACACCTCCGGTTCTAAATGTCTCATCACCTTTAATTGAAGGAATAGAAGAGAAACTCGGAAATAATGTGCCGATTATCGGAGCAGGAACTATTGGTGATTATGAATTTAATCTTACAAAGCAGTTCTGCGGTTCTTATGTTGGCAGCCAGAGCGTCGTTGGGGTAATGTTAACAGGTGATTTTACAATCTATTATAGAATTATGCATGGTCTTACTCCGCTGGATGGCGCTTATCATACCATCACAAAGATTAAAGGATCTGTTATTTACGAATTAGATAATAAATCAATTGTTGAGATGATCGATGGTATATTTGGTAATCAGGAATGGCAAAAGCAGCATCCGGTTCAGCTTCTATCTTTAGGAGTCAATTATGGGAAAAGATATGGGATACCTGATGAAGCTAATTACGTTAACAGGTTGATTACCGGTATTTTACCTGATGGGGAGGGTATTGGTATTTTTGAACCGGATTTTGAAGAAGGCACCGAAATACAATTTATGTTGAGGGATACCAGAGAGATGATAGAGTCTGCAAAGACAAATTCAGCACAATTAATGGAGCAAGTAGAAGCAGATGGGAAAAAAGCTGTTTGGGGATTATATATTGATTGTGCAGGGAGAACAGCAAACTATTCAAATACCGCGATTGAGGAAGCTGCAGAAGTCCAGAAAGTTTTTAACACTTACAATACGCCATTATTAGGTTTTTATTCCGGAGTTGAAGTTGCCCCTCTTATTGGAAAGAACAGAGGATTGGACTGGACAGGTGTCCTGATGGTTATAGCTCAAGGGTAAGGGTATGGATAAAGAAAATAAAACATCAGACGCAAGATATGTGAAGTTGGAAAAGCAGTTGAAGCAGGCAAGAGAAGAAGCCGAATATTATCAGAGACTTGCAATAGAATCTGGAAAAAGAACTATACAAGAAATCAACCAGTTGCTACAACTCTTCACCGAGCACAAGAAGGTAGAAGATAAGCTGAAGGAGAATCAAGAAAAATATCGTAAAATTGTAGAAAACATTTATGATATTGTATACTCTTCCTATGCTGATGGTATACTATATTTCGTAAGCCCCAATGTCCTACTGCTGACAGGGTTCAAACCGGAAGAAATTATTGGACATAATATTTTAGAATTTATCCATCCAGATGACAGGGAACATGTTTTAAGTGACTTTGAAAAGACAATGAAAACAGGAGAAGAATTCCCTACAATCTTCCGTTTATTAAAAAAAGACGGGAGTTATTTTTATGTTGAAGAATTCGGAAAAGTTGTAAGTGAAAGAGCTGATATTGTTGGGCTTACGGGAGTACTCAGGGACATCTCCGAGCGCAAGAACGCCGAAGAGGCGCTGAGGGAGAGTGAGGAGAGATTCCGCTCTCTCTTCGAATCTGCTCCCGAATTTATTCATATTCTGGACAAAACCGGTAAGATCCTTCAAATAAATCCCGCCGCCACCTTGGGATCAGGTTACAGTGAAGAGGAAGTGATTGGTAAGAAATTATTTGAGTTTTTCACTCCTGCTTCACAGAAAATATTCGCCAGGGAGCCAGCGATTCTCCTGGATAAAGGTGTCCATCGTGTAGAAGTGGAATTTGTCTGTAAGGACGGAAAGATCATAATTGCAGACTGCTCCTGTATGGTAGTACATAATAAGGGAAAATTAGTTTACATCGTAACATTTCTTCGTGACATTACCGAGCATAAGCAAGCTGAGAAGGCATTACAATCCAGCCAAAAACGATATAAATTAGCCACAAGCGCAGCGAAGGTTGGCGTGTGGGATTGGAATGTTAAAACCGGTGAATTTTATATAGATCCGATTATCAAGAATATCCTGGGATACACAGACGAGGAAATTCCTAACGACATTGAAGTTTTACAAAATTATGTGCATAAGGACGACAAAGAATCCGTGATTAAGGCCGCTCAGGCATGTCTCGAAGGAAAGACACCTGAGTATGTATTTGAGCATCGTATGATTCATAAAGACGGCTCAATTAAATGGATCGGCGTACATGGGAGAGTGATAAGGGATGAAAAAGGGAATGCTGTTAGAGTGGTTGGCGTAGATACCGACATCACTGAGCGCAAGAAAGCGAGGGAGAAACTAAAGCATGCACAAAAGGAACTGGAAATTAAAACAAAGAATCTTGAGGAGATCAACACAGCATTGAAAGTTCTGCTGAAACATCAGGGTACAGATAAAAAATTAATGGAAAAAAGTATTTTGACAAGCTTAAAAACACTCGTATTACCGTATCTTGAAAAAATAAAAATCGGTGCTTCAGATGAAAGGCAAAAAACCTATATAAATATTATTGAAACAAATCTTTCTGAAATTACAAAACCTTTTGTAAATCAATTAACAGAATATAGTACGAAATTCACACCGACTGAAATACAGATTGCCAATCTGATACGTGAAAATAAATCTGCCAAGGATATTGCAGTAATGCTTCATGTATCTGAAACCACAGTATTTTTCCATAGAAGAAATATTCGGAATAAACTCGGTTTAAGAAACAAAAAAACTAACCTCCGATCTTATCTCCAGTCTCTGTCCAGCAAATAACATAATGATTCATTAACAATATCTTGCCAAATACATAAAATAATTGATAGTATAATGCCTACACTATGCAGTCAATTATTTACAAACATTCCACAAATTATTAATTGTATAATTCAGTATTAATATATTTACGCAAATAATACATACTGTATTGCTCTGTTATAAAGGAAATTCTGATGAAGGTGTAATTCTATACTCAACAATTTATGTCGTTATATAAATATAACTCATTAATGAAATACTAATTTATATAAACCCCTAACTTTATAGAAGAAAAATGGAAAATAATCCATATTTCCTTATAGATGTTAAAACTATTCGATTTGGTGCATTACAAGCGTTTGATGTTTTTTTCTTAAACGGAGAAGGGGAAAAGGTGATTTATTGCGCCAATGGAGAGGTAGTTAACGAAGAGGTTCTCGAGAAAATTCAAGAACATAATATTGAAAAGCTTTATATCCTGGAGAAAGACAAAAAAAAATATAACCTATATATTGAGAAATTTTTGGGAAAAATTATAAGCGATCCTCAAGTCAATGCTCCGGTAAAAGCAAAAACTGTATACGATTCAATGACAAATGTTGCCGCATTGCTTTTTGATAATCCAACAACAGAAATAATTATACGATATAAAAATGTAATTAATAATATAGTGGAATATATTTTTGAAAACGATAGCGCTTTAAAAAATTTAATCAATCTTTCAGAAGTTGATATTACAACATTTAATAAATTTACAACATGTAATCATTGTATAAATGTTGGTTTAATCAGTACCGGTCTTGCAAAAGAACTATTAAAAGATCAGAATAATTATGACTTTATAGAAATGGCGAAAGGATTTTTTCTGCACGATATCGGCAACTGTATAATACCCCTCGAAATACTTAACAAAAACGGACAGCTATCACATGAAGAATGGAGAATGATAAGGAGACATCCCAAAGAAGGTGTCAAGATTCTCACACAATTCAATGAACTGACTGATGTGATGAAATTAATTGTTTTACAGCACCATGAACGTAATAACGGAAAAGGGTATCCTCAGAGATTGAGGGGAGATCAGATACATATCTACGCAAAAATATGTTCCATTGCGGATGTTTTTGATGGTCTGACCTCATTCCGCCCACACAGAAAAAAGTATACCACATTTGAGGCATTAACAATAATGAGGAATGAAATATTTAAAGATTTAGGTCCTGATTTCTTTGCAAAGTTCGTAAAAGTATTCAGCAGTTAATACATGTTCTCACCTGAATTTATTATACATAGAGCATCTTACCTCATAAGCAGCATTTTCATTGACTTTGTATTAATCCCCGATTTTACGTTATAAAAGTATATCCCTGAGGGAAATCCGGCGGCGTCCCAGGTGACAGTGTGACTGCCCGCATCCAGGCGCCCGTCAACAAGCGCTGCGACCTTCTGCCCGGCAAGGTTATAAATCTCGACAACAGTATGACCGGCTTCGGGAATGGTGAAGCTTATGGTTGAGGTCGGATTAAACGGATTGGGTACATTCTGGGAGACAGAAAACAATAAGGAATTTGTTTTTTCTGCTATCACTCTTTCACTTATTGAAAAAGTACTATCACTCATATCATAAATATTCGAGTTATTTGAATTACTTATTTTAATGAGACTTTTTTCACTCACTATATCAGGCTTATAATCATAGAATCCTGTAGCAGCATCGACATTGGTAGCAATAACATTCCATTCTTGAGGTGCAGTCAAATAGTCGGAAGTAATTTCAATAGTAATTAATACAACATTTTGCGATTCCCATACAATACGATAGGTATGTGTAAAATCCCACTTTTCACCACCGTTGGGATAAAGTAAATTCAGGTAAGGTTCATATTTATCTTCGTAAGTTACCAATCCCCCACCTTCAGTAGCAATCCACTTGGTGTTACTTTTATCCACTGCAATGTCATTAATACTTCCATCTGGTAAAGCTGTATCCTCTACTGTATAGGTTTCCCAATTCACTCCATCAAATTTAAACAGCTTATCATGGTCACCTGTCCACAGATTATTATTCCTGTCAATTTCCACAACACCATTGACAGTTATAGATGTAGGGTCTTCACGAAAGAAAGATGTACCATCAAATCGGAGCAGTGTTCCCGGAATTCTGAAAACAACATCGCTTGCCGCACGGACATACGTGAGCGGTTGTCCAATCCATAACGTACTCCCATTATCAAATTCAATATCACTTATTGAGCTTTTACTGATAGAATAGAGAGCATCATATTCTATCCAATTTCCATTATCATACCGGAATAAACCACCGGAATTATATGAACCGCTAAATCCAACAAATAATGTATCTTGCTCACTTATAGCAAATGTTGCGGGTTTCTCTTTCCCGGGAATTGTCCAGTTTGTCCAATCTGAAGCATTATACCGATATATTTTATTATCTTTTCCTCCGATCCAGAGGTGATTATTTTGATCAACAAACAGAGAATACACCCCCAGTGGACCGTCGGAACAAGTTTCCCAATACTCACCATCGAAACAGCACAGATCCACATCATCGCTCGAACCGAACCATATTGTACCGTCTTTTCCTGCTGCCAATGTGTTTATGTTATTTGAAGTGATTCCGCTGTTACTTGTAGTATAGTTTGTCCAAACCTCTCCATCGTAATAGGATGCACCGCCATTTTTTGTGCCAATCCAGACACCTCCCTGATGGTCGAAATCAATACATTGTACAAAATCAGAACCTATTCCATCCTCCACAGTATAACGCCCCCAGCCACTCCAGTAATATGGCTTAATTATGGTAAAAGGTTCGTCGGAGATGTCAGCTATTGAGGGATTATCTGCATCATATATTCTTATTTTACATTGATTTGATTCAACAACAGGAACTCGAAAAGCATAACCGTAAGTTTTTGCATTAATGCGGTCAGTAATAGTTTGCCAGTTCCGGCCGTTATCTGAGGAGAACTCTATGATCACTTCTTCAATGTTGGATGAGGCAAACCAGGTTGTATGAAGTATTTCTTTTACCACAATTCTTTCATCGCCATCCGGTTCTCGTACCTGGATAAATGTTGAGGTAGTTGAGAAAGAGTCATCGCTGATGTCATATATTTCAGGGTTTTCAGCATCGCGTACACGCATCAGACATTGAGACGATTCTTCTTCCGGTACTGTCCATCGGTAGCTTCGATTATCATTTTCACCAACTACTTCCCACGTTTCACCATAGTTGTATGATACTTCAACTAAATAGTTTTCTACTCCGATACCGGACCATATAATGAATTGTTCTGTATCAGGTTCCCATCGTTCCCTACCATTGGGTGACTGTATAGTAATAACAGGCGCTGATATACGAAAAGTATGATTGCTGATATCAAATAAATCGTGATTACTTGTATCCATAATTCGTACCTGACAGTGCTCTGATACCAGATTCGGCACAGTCCAGTCATAGCTTTCATTAGAAGCGGGAAATTCATCGGCTACCGTTTCCCAAGTTTCGCCACTATTATAAGAAAAGTCTATTCTAATAGTATTGATATCGTGAGAAAGCCATTCAATAGTGAGAACTTCACCCTTATTAATATATTCATGTCCTTCGGGAGAAATGAGATCAATAAAGGGAGGATACTCATTCTGAAATCTAAGAACACCTCTATAAGTTATAAACCATTTTACATTGTCTCTGTCTATTGCCACCCAGTCAGGCATAGAGATTGCATAGACTGCATTTTCTGAATTGTAACCGTGCCATTCTCTACCATCATAATACGCTGCTCCGTGCTGCATTGCTGCCCATATATATCCATTATGATCCACTTCAATATCCTGGGCATAATGATCTGCTGGATGGAAAGAAGTATAATTTTTCCATGTATTTCCATCATATTCACAAATTCCCTCATTTGCCCCAAACCACTTATGTCCATCTTCTGATACTGTTATATCTAATATCCTGTCACTATGAAGACCATCTTCTGGAGTATAATGTGTCCAAGTTGTCCCATCGAACCGGGATACTCCTTGACGACCGTCACCATACCCAATCCATAATGCATTATCGTTATCGACGCAGAGCGCAACAGGGTGATTTGATTTGAGGTTACTGTTTATGATAGTATATGCAATCCAGTTTTCGCCGTCATACCGGTAAAGTCCTTCTTCAGTACTGCCCATCCATATGATACCGGTATGGTCAACGACTGTTTTATATGCATACCGCGGTCCTTGTTCATGAAATTCCCAGTTTTCTCCATCAAAACTTACAAGATTAAACCATGCTGTACCGCTATGATCAAAAACTATAGTATCTACATCTTTAACGTGGGTTGTAAAGTGTTCCCAGGTTTTTCCATTAAAATAAGATGCTCCCTGATAGCCACTCGATATCCATAGACCTTTTACCGGATCAGCAGCAATTCCCCGTCCCCATCCTAAAAGCCAGTCATCGTGGTTATAAAGTGTCCAGCCCGGACCGGGTTCAGGGGCAGTCAGTGTGAAGAATTCCTGGTTCACAGATGATAGATCAGAATGATCGTACACAAACAGTCGTACCAAACAGGAATCAGATTCAACCAGCGGAATACGCCACATAAAGGTTTCATCTGAAGGATTCACCTCATTGGCAATAATTCTCCAGGTTTCGCCTCCATCAGCAGAAGCCTCTATTTTAAGCTTCCTTAATCCTGGTGATGCGGTCCAGGAAATTCTCTGTTCTGTCCTTCCTGTCCAAACTTCCCCGCCTGCTGGAGTAATCAGGTTGATGTAACTCATCTCGATAATAAAAACATCGTTGCTTGTGCCCTGCACTGATGGATTACCGCTATCGGCTATTCGAACCATGCAGGTGTTTCCAAAATCGTACGGAACATCCCAGACATAGTTGTTTTTTGTTGCAATAAAACCGGTTACGATTTCTTTCCATGTTTGACCATTATCTGGTGAATAGTGTAAGTCAACATGTTCCACACCAAGCGACTGCCAATTTATGTCATATGTTACATCCGCTTCGAAAACCTCGCCGCCATTTGGTGACAGCACTTTGATATATGGAGGTGTTAAGGTGAACAATGGACTAACTGACTGATCGGCAAAGTCTTCGATGTCGATGATACGAATACGGCATTCGTCAGAATCAACGAGTGGAATTGTCCATTCATAGACTCCCAGTTTCGCGTCAATTGATCCTACTAAAGTACTCCAAGTAATTCCATCGTCAGTGCTATACTCAATCCGAATAGTATCGACACCTTGATATGTCCAACGAATATTTCGCTTGGTTCCTGTCAACCATTCTGCAGACTCGTATGGTGTTATTATTCTTAGATAGGATGGAAGAATTTTAAAAGTATTGTCACTTACATCTGTTATCGCGGGATTTGCAGCATCAGTTATCCTTATCAGACAATCTGACGTATCAGTTCTAATAATGGACCACTTATGTAATCCAGTAAAGGCGTCAATGTTTTCTGCTATGGTTTCCCACGAATTTCCGTTATCGAAAGATATGTCAATGTTAATTTTTTCAATATTATTGACTTCCCACTGTATAATTAATTCATTGAGGCTGAAATATTGCCCGCCGCCATTTGGATTTGTCAAAACAAGGTATGTATCATTTATTGCGAATCGTCCATTGACTGAAACAACTGAGGGATCATCCGAATTCTCAATCTTAATCAGGCAGTCTGTATATTCCGTGGTGGGAACATTCCACAGGTACTGTCCGGCTGAGGCATTTACTCCTGAGGTCACTGTAGTCCATGTAGTACCTCCATCAGATGAGAAAAGTATATCTACCCGACCTACATTGAACGAAGACCATTGAATATTGTACTCTGTACTCGTTCCGATTACATCGTCTTGTTGTGGGTTAACTGCATGGATATATGATGATTGATTGGTAATAATCCCTGTAATACTATCATGTCCCACGAAATATAAATCGGTATCTGTTTCGCCATAATGTGAAGTTTTTGCGATTTTATTAGCATAGTGAATTCTATCACAATAAATACCATCGAATGGTGTATTACTGTCAATATAAAAATCGCCATTCTTGAACCAGCCGGTCTCACCCTGGAACGAGCACCAACCGAGACCGATACCATCAGGACCAAGCAACCCGAACGATACCGCCCCGTGATCGTAAGCAGGACAAATGGTAAAAAAATTATCGTCAGCATCAATGGTATAATGATATCCACTTACAGGATAATTACATGCCCACGTGACTGCGGCGGTCTCTTCGAAATTCTGGTCGAGTACATAATCCCCGTTCAGGTTCGACCAGACGAACAGATTCTCATAATCCCCGCTTGCAAGATAACGGGCGGGATCGACCATCTGCTTGATACAGGAACAGTAACAG